>NZ_JAYEEQ010000005.1:0-194834 GCF_034651555.1 Aurantibrevibacter litoralis
ACAAGTCGGTATGATTTTAAATGATCTATTGTTTTATTTCTTTGGGCTGTTCTGGCAAAGGGAGTAAATTCAATATCTCCCCTATATCCTGTTTCAGTTCCTAGGTGGACCTTTTCCCAATTATCAATATTGACAATTTCTCTGGCCAAGGCATCACTCATGCACGCCCTGATGTACAGTTTTTCAACATTCTTGCTTATGGCTTCAATCACATTCATTTGGTATGATGCGCCATCGGCCCTGAAAGCATGTATTTTTATGTGCTGCTGGTCGAGCAAAGAGAACATTCTACTTAAGGTTTCAGCTTGCAAAGTCTTGGCGTCACTATTGCCGTTCCTGTTTTCAATGAAAACAATATTTTTATCGATTATGCCAACTCCTGGACAATAGCCGCTTCTGTTCTTATAACTCCAGCGACTGTCTGCCTTGTCGTTAAAAAGCAGGGTATTGTCATAATCTAAAGTAAGTTTCTCATTTATGTTGGACTTAATCCGCTTTAATATTTGAAGATTCAATTTGTTAAGAGGATCATTAATGCTGAATTCATGGGTGCTTACTCCTCTAGGAACAGAAAACCTTTCTTTGGGGAGCGATAACCCTTTAAAGCGCTCCAATATGCGATCCGGGCTGGGAATCTTCATAAATGGATTCTGTTTTAAATGCCGGTTAAAGTTACCTGAAAGATCCTCTATACAATCTCCACCACAAAAATAAATACTCCAAAAAGAGTACAGGATATCCTTCCATTGGTATTTAGATTGGGCAGGTAAAATAGGAAGATTCTCATTGAGAAACAACCCTAGATCAAGGCTTTCTAACTCTTTCAAAACAAAGTTCAAACCTCCAAATGGGCTTATGTCTGAAGAATTTATTACTTTCATAATTGGTATTTGATGCAACACCAATTTAGGTGAAAATACCCAAACCGCAAAGTATTTGATATCAGATCTTTGCGGTTATTATTTAATTAAACATGCGGATTTATGGTGCAAATCCCAGCTATCGGGGGATTTTACTTTCCGTAATGATAACGACAAGCTGCTATCAAGATTTGTTCATTATCGTATTTATAAACCAATCGATGTTCCGATGTTATTCGTCTTGACCAATAACCTTGCAAATCTCCTTTTAAAGCTTCGGGTTTTCCGATGCCATCAAAAGGTGTTCGCATACAAGTTTTAATCAGTTCGTTAATTCGTTTTACTATTTTCTTATCCACTTTCTGCCAATACAAATAATCTTCCCAAGAAGAAGTGGACCACGTTAATTTCATCTATTCGATTAAGTCTTTTTCCTTACCGTTTCCTGCTTCCAGTTCCTTGATAGCGTTTAATAAAATATCTCTGTTTTTTCCTGTTAGCAGATACGTGGTTTCCTTAAGTGAGTTGTATTCATCCAATGATATTAAAACGAGGTCTTTACCGTTTTTACGCTTGATAACGATATCACTTACATCGTTGACCACTTTATCGAACCAATGCTTTAGATTTGAACGAAAGTCTGTATAATTTACTGTTTCCATAGTGCAAAGATAACTAAAAGTACTTAAAAAAGTACTTTTTGCGTACTGTTTAACTAATTGGATGGAAGTTGTTGACGATTTCGCATAAGTTTTCCAAATCGTCTTCTACATGTTTTTTCGGTGGAACTTATGTGCGGATGTCCAGTGCAATTGGCACGAATGCGATTAACTAACGCCCCGTTGGACCTAATCGTGTGGATTTATTTCTTCTTCTTTTCCAGATTCTGCCAAGTATTGAATACACAATCACTTTTCCTTTTGTAATTTCGTAAATGACCAAAAACGGAAAACGTTTTATAAAAGCTTCCCGATAGGGTTTTCGTTTTTGTGGAAAGTGTTTTGGACTCGTTTTGATCCTATCAAAAAGGTGTCCAAATGTTCTATAAATTCTTCGCCTAATCCTGTACGTTTTTCTTCGTAATAAAGATAGGCTTCAATGATTTCTAAATTGGCTTCGTCTTTGACCTCCAAAACATATGCCATTATCTAGCTGGCGTTTCTTGCGTTTTGTTTGACTTGTTCCCAAGTAAAGGATTTGCTCTCGCCTTTCAAATGTGCCTCTCTTCGCTTATCTATCATTTGATATTGCTCCTCACTTAATGTAAGTTCCTGCTCATCATTTTGATAACTTTCAGCCAAAGCTTTCATCATTTTTAAAATGATAGGCGAAGCGCCTATTGAACGTCCCGCAAGAGTGGGCAAAGGAACGCGGATTTTTCTTTCGCTCCAGGGCCGTCGGTGGAAGGGCGGCTATTTTGCCCTGGGGCTATTCGATGACGGTCAGTCCCGGCGCTATTTTTCCTTCGAGTAATTTTTCCGTCTTTTCCACAAAGGGCAAGAGGGTCTCGTAACGGGTATCCTTTGCGCCGAACACCAATAAACATACATTATATTTCTCCAAGTTCTGTTGGTGGCTCATGTTCTTGTCCACACTTAACAATACGGTCATTTCCTTTTGTTGCATCTTCCGTAAAAGGTCGCCGTTCTTGATGCCGCTCCAGCCCATTTCGGGCACGGTCAGTACTTCATGGGTTTCACTAAAGCGGTATTTGAGTTTCCTTGGGATGTTCTCGTCAAGCAGCAGTACCATTGTTCGTCTCGATTTCGGTAAGATAGGTCGATAGCAGTTCCAGCACTTTTTGGGCAAAGTTTTTCTTTACCGTCGGGTAATTCTCCAGAAACTCTTGGATGTTGTCGCCCCCCTGCAGATAATCGAACAAGATCTTTATCGGGACCCTCGTGCCCTTGAACACGGGGGTTCCGCCCAACACTTCAGGGGACACGCTCACGTATTTGCCCAAGGCACTTTTAAGGTCCATCTTTTTACTGCTTTGTTGGCGTAAAGATACAATTTCTATTCCATAAGTTTTGATTTTAGGTGGTCGCAATTTGCGACACCCAATTTTTTGGACATCACAAATTGTGATTTCAAGTTTAACCCCCTATTGCAATCCGTGCCGGTAACAAGTCCTAATAAAGCCTCAAAACAGATTTAAAACCAATACATCCAATTCGTTCTCGGGAACTGAAGGATTGCGAAACTTATATTTTCTGCTCATGGATTTAAAAATACAAAAAAATCAGTGCTTTAACCCCGGTACTTTCGCCTCTGTTTTTTAGCTATGTAAGCCCCTGTTCGGATCTACTCATGGACAAGCTGTGCCTATAGTTTACAAACCAGTGATTTTGCACTAAAAAACCACGACTATTGCCGTGGTTTATGTTCAATCCCCCGCTCCCGCCAGTTTGCAACTGGTGGCGGCTCAGCAAAGGAATTAAAACTATACTTATCCCAAAAAACCAATGTCATCAATTTTCAAAACGGTATGGTCTTCGGCAAAATTCCGAGCACTGCTGTATTTCCATTGTGTTGGTTCCGTAACAAAACCCGCCTCAACTGGATTGTTGTGTATGTAATCTAATTTTTGTTTTATCACGGCCGTACTCCATAACTCTATCGGCTTATTGTGGTGTTGCCAAAATTGGTATTTTGAAATATTGCCTTTTTTTTTGCCCGCTCTTTCAAACATCCAAAGCAACCATTCCCTTCGGCACCGCTCAGGACATGCTTTTCTACTCTCTTGAGGATTTTCTTCTATTGCTTTCAAAACTTTTTTTGATGTATGTTTTTTGAAATCACGCAAAACACCTGAAGGATCGTCATCGGCCGACCTGAATATTAAATGGACATGGCTGGGCATAAAGCAATAGGCAAATACCTGCATGCCTTTTTCTTTTCTACAATAATTCAGGCTCTCTTCAAGAATGCCTAAATAAGGTTGCCGGGTAAAAACATCTATCCAATAAACCGTGGCAAAGGAAACAAAATAGGTACCGACCTTGTTCTTAAATTTGTAGTTTCTGCTCACACCCTAAAAATACGAAAAGCTACAATGTATTATTATAGCTTATGTTTTTTCTGGGGTTCTTACTCGGTACGCCACCAGTTGCAAACTGGCGGGAGCGAGCTCCCCGCTGGCGCGAGCATCTTGCTCGTGCCAAACCCATGATATAGCTTCGTTACCGTCATAGTTCCATCATGCCCAAGTGCATACCTTCATTATCAATTTTTAAAACCGTTTCATCTTCTGCATAGTTTCTAGCACTGCTATATTTCCAGTCTATGGGGTTGGTAACGAAACCGGCCTCAACAGGATTGTTGTGTATATAATCAATTTTTTGTTTTATTACTTTACCACTCCACAATTCTATTGGCTTATTATGTTGCTGCCAAAACTGCCTTTTACTTACGTTGCTTTTCTTTTTACCAGCCCTTTCCATCATCCAAAGCAACCATTCTTTTCTGCTTTCTTGTGGGTTGTCTTCAATTGCCTTTATCAATTTTCTAGCCGTGAAACCCTTGAAATCCCTTAACAGACCCGAAGGATCTTCATGGACTGACCTGAAAACAAAATGAACCCTTCGTCTTCGCTCAGGGCAGGCATGGCTCGGCATAAAGCAATAGGCTAATACCTCCATGCCTTTTTCAGCGCGACAATACGTTACCGCTTCTTCTAAGATTGAAAAATATTCCTGTCTTGTAAAAACATCCAACCAATAGACTGTTGCAAAACTTACAAAGTAAGCCGCCGTAGGGTTTTGAAACTTGTATTTTCTGCTCATACGATTCTAAAAATACAAAAACCAAGATATTTATTTCGTGGCTTATTGCTTATTTATATTTCTAGATTCTTGTCGCTCACTCTTGACGGCACGAGCAGAAAGATGCTTGCGCTAGCGGGGGTGCTTGCCGTTTTTATCTTCTCTTGACGGCACGAGCAGAAAGATGCTCGCGCGAGCGGGTGCATAAAGCAGTACGCAAAGACCTCCATGCCTTTTTCTTTTCTACAAAAATTCAGGCTCTCCTCAAGAATGCCTAAATAAGGTTGCCGGATAAAAACATCTATCCAATAAACCGTGGCAAAGGAAACAAAATAGGCACCGACCTTGTTCTTAAATTTGTAGTTTCTGCTCACACCCTAAAAATACGAAAAGCTACAATGTATTATTATAGCTTATGTTTTTTCTGGGGTTCTTACTCGGTACGCCACCAGTTGCAAACTGGCGGGAGCGGGGGAGTATAAATTAACTTATACAGACGTCAGTAATCCAGATTATAACTTTATAATTGGAATGACTTTCAATGTTGATATTATTTCGACTGAAAAAAATACCTATAAATACTCGGCATACAATGAAAACCGTAAAATTACTGGTGAACTCGTCAAGATAGAATAAATCATAAAGCCACCTTACTAGGTTAGGTAAGGTGGCTTTATTGAAATTGCTATAAGTCTACCAAGCTATTTCTTCTATAGTAGCATACTGAGCTATTGTATTTATCTCATTTTCATTAGATATCTTCATATAAATATAAGATCCCTCTTTTCGTTCTCTAATCAAAAAATCATACTGGAGGCTGTCATTAGTAACTATTCTCAAATCGTAGCTTCGCTTGCCTTCACCAAACATTGGGCTTAAAACATAAATTGGTCTTGCATTTTTTAAAAAACTTAATGTCTTAACCTGATCTCCATCTAATGAGAGTCTTCTTTCTATACCCCTCGGCTCTATTTCCGTAATTATAATTTCTTTAATGTTTGAAGCTGAGAGTTCATCGAAGCTTTGAAAAAACCTTATTCTTTTATCTAATGAGGTAGAATCAAATTCCAACCAACACATTACTAATGCTAGTACTGTAAAGGAAAATCCCAGAACTCGCTTCCACTTGCTTTTTTTCAAAACAGTTAGTATACCAAATATTAAAAATATTAACGGTAAAATAAAGTTGCTAAAATAATGTGTTACAACGTTAATCATTTATAGTAAAAGCATCTTTGATTTTTTCATCTAATACACTGTTTGAAGATGTAGACATATTTCCAGTATTCGTTGGACCAGCACTCCAGCCAAAATTACTTTTAGGACCTAAGCCTACACCGAACCCTACATATTCTTTAGTTTGCATCAAATTGAAGTTCAATGAAAGGTTCTTTTTCAAAGGGATAGTGAAACTACCATTATTTTCACCACCTTCAAAATCACTTCTTTGAAGAGTTCCATCAAATGCATAGAAAAAATTAATACCTCCTTCAATATCAACCTTTCTGTTCGAACCACCTTGTGATATTTGAGGTCCCAAAGAAGTTCCAATACCGAAGTTAGGTGCATCAACAGAATTTCCCATAAACAAAGATTTTGTTCCTGTATAGTCGCCAGAGGATTGAACACCGGATGCGCCGAACAGCTCAACATTACCCCCAGTATAGATTTCGATACCGTCCGGAGCAACAAAATCTAGTGCATCAACTACTGTACTACCTGCTACACTTGCTAAATTTCTAGGTAAATTTTCAAATTCATTTTGAGCTCCTGCCAACCCGTTTGATAGTCTTTGTGCATCTCTAACACTAATTTCCCCATCAGAAATATTTGCTCCTTGGCTTTGAGCTAATTGATCTTTTGCAGTACCCGCTCCAGTATAATAATCATATAAATCAGTGAACCATTGTTTTAATTCCGCCCCTTCAAGTTCAACCCCCATTCCCATTTTATTCTCCTGGAACGCATAGGTAGAATTATAGGCATAGCTTTCTGCTAAAGGGTCCACCTGCCAGAACCTCCCTATCGACGGGTCGCTCATACGATATTTCCATTCGTGTGTATTCAGTCCAAGGTCCTCGGTAAATTCCTGTCCCTGATAGGTCATCAGATCGTTCTTTACGCCGTAGGATACGTTGTTATATCCTTTATGCTCCAATCCGAATGGATAGTAGTTCTGCTCCCTTCGTATCTCAGAGGCTGCATCGATGTTCCCGTCGTTGTTGTCGTCCGAATAGGTCAACCTCGTATTGCCCCAAATATCGGTATAGCGATAAACATATTGCCAACCGTTTCCATCGGGTTCTATATACCCTTCCGGTTGTGATATCTGTTTCAAATCGCCGTTCTCATAGACGTAATTACCCGCATAGTCCGTGGTTGCCCCCGTGCTCACTGTTTTCCTCATTCTGGTGCCCGTTGCGTCGTAAATATACGAAATATTTTGTCCGGCTATGGTCACTTGGGTGGGCAAATTCAAGTGATTATAAGTAATATTGGTAATCCCCTTGTTGGCATCGGAAGTCATGTTGCTATTGGTGTCGTAATCCGTATCTCAAAAGCCTAAAAGGTTCTTAGGTATTCGGCTACTGCTCTGGCTTCCGCTTCGGTAAATTGAAAATTGAGCATTACAGCATTATTGTATTCCTTTAGCAGGGCCTTGGCTATGGGATCTTCCTTGATCATCCCATCGGGGTTTAGAATCATATTCATTACCCACTCCGGACTTCTACGATCAAAAACACCGGCCAAGGCTGGGCCTATCAATCGCTGATTCGCCATATGACAGGCCACGCAGGTTGTGCTGTATTTTTCTTGACCCTTGGCGGCCAGAGCAGCATCTATTTCTGCATCGAAGCTTACAGACTTTACAGGCCCTACACCTTTATTGTTCATGTCAATTGGGATTTCTATGGCTTCTGCCATTTCTACCTTAACTACCGGTTTAGGACGCTTCATTACAAATCCTTCTTTCTTTTCTTTCAAATTACAACTCAACAGAAACGTGCCGATTGCTAAAACGAGAATTCCTTTTTTCATTTTTAAATTGGTTTAGTCAGTATTAAAAAATCATATGAAGTAGCTTTAAAGTACTTCTTTTAAAAATTCGATTGCCCTTTGTTCGGTGTACGTACTATTTTGGGTTCCGTAAAAACCTACATGACCGCCATAATTGGGCATTTCTAGGTACAATTGGTCGCTCTTTTCAGAAATTCCTAACGGATAACATTCTTTTCCTAAAAAAGAATCGTTTTTCGCATTTATCAAAAGTACAGGAATCTTAATGGCACTTAAGAACTGCAAGCAACTGCATTTCTCGTAATACTCCAAGGCATTAGAAAACCCGTGCGCTTTACTGGTGTACACGTCATCAAAATCCTTTAATGTCCTAATACTGCTTAAGGCATCTTTACTTATTTTATGAGGATAAAGGGTCTGTTTTAGGGTTAACTTTTCAACTAAATGTGTCTTAAATCGTCTGGCGTAAAGCCAATTCTTGGGTTTTAACAACTGTAACAGGGAGCTGTGTAAATGGCAGGGTACAGAAACTGCTACGGCTCCCGTTATTTCTTTCGGCAATTTTCGCCCTTCGCCCAAATACTTTAGAGCCAAATTACCCCCTAAACTAAAGCCTTTAATAACAATGTTGCTATAGGATTTGGTTTCCAAAATATAGTGAATCACAGCTTCCAAATCTTCTGTAGCTCCGGAATGATAGGATCTAAACAAGAGATTGGGCTCCCCACTGCACCCTCTAAAATTTACGGCGCAGGCATCATAACCCATCTTATTGAATTGCTTGGCGCTTCCTGTAATATAAGGACGTTGGGCAGAACCCTCTAACCCATGAAGCAAAATAACCACTTTTGAAGTGACTTCTTTGGCAAAACTCCAATCCAAATCTAGAAAATCGCCATCCGGCAAGGGTATGCGCTCTCGTTCTTGAAGCAGTCCGGTCACCTTTCGTAAAGTACCGGCATATATGGTAGCCCAATGACCGTTTCTAAATAGTAAAGGCGGATTATAGGCAGAGGTCACTAGTGGCATTATTTCATAGATCCTTTAGCAATGAAAATCCATAACCTGCCAAAATGGTAAAGGCGAGGAATCTTAAAAAGACAACAAAGACACTTCTATAAAAAATTTTAATGCGCAATTTTATATTATTTATTGTACGCTACTTTTGGAGAGGAAATCCTACTTAGGATAAATTTCCAATAATTGAAACTGTTTGGTCACAGCTTCCTTAAACTCAGATTTTAAGGAGGCCACCAAAGCCTCCACAGGAACTACATTGTTTATAATAGCCACCCCTTGGCCGGCAGACCAAATGGTTTTCCATGCCTTAGCTTCTGTATTTAATTCCTTTCCAAAATCTATTTTTACCTCTTTTTTTAAATCATCGTCGGAAATTCCGGCAGCCTTAAGGCTTGCTCCAAGAAAATTGGCATGCACTCCTGAAATAGCTGCGGTATAAACAACATCGCTGGCACCGGCGTCTACAATCATTTTGCGGTACGCTTCAGGGGCATTGCTTTCGGATGTATTTATAAATCGAGTGCCCATATAGGCCATATCGGCACCCATTTGCATGGCCGAGGCAATATCTCTACCGGTGCTGATGCAACCGGACAGGATAATGATTTTATCAAAAATTTGTTTTATTTCGGATACTAAAGGCATTGGATTAATGGTCCCCGCATGCCCCCCTGCCCCGGCGCTAACCAAAATAAGACCATCTACCCCCGCCGCTGCCGCTTTTTCGGCATGTCTTTTCTTAATAATATCGTGAAACACCAACCCTCCGTAACTGTGAATGGCGTTTACTACCTCGGATACAGCTCCCAAAGAAGTGATCACCAAAGGCACTTTATGCTTCACACAAATTTTAATGTCGGCCTCTAATCTTGGATTTGTAGGGTGCACGATAAGGTTAACCCCAAAAGGAGCAGGTTTTTTTCCTGTTTCTTGCTCAAAAATGTCTAAGGCTTCTTTAATTTCGATCAACCACTCTTCAAAGCCATCGCTAGAGCGCTGATTAAGTGCAGGAAAGGTGCCGACAATGCCATTTTTACAGCACTCAATAACCAACTTAGGGCCGGAAATGAGAAACATAGGGGCAGCAATAACAGGCAAGCTAAGGGCATTTATAAAATCGGGCTTACTCATTTGATGTATTTTGAAGGACTTAAATATACTATAATTTAAAAGGATAACACTTACCTCTTTCCAAAACTAATTGTAATTTTGAAATTAGTATGCATGCATAACAAATAATTTATTCTATGTTTTTAAAAGAGTTCGAAATTCGGTGGAGTGATTTGGACGCCAACCGACATTTAGCCAATGCGTCTTACCTCAATTTTATGGCGCATACGCGAATGGATTTTTTACATTCGCTAGGCATGAATTTGCAGATCTTAGCCGATATGCAAATTAGCCCCGTGGTATTTCATGAACATATTTACTATTTTAAGGAGGCTTTTCCGGGAAAGCCCTTAACCGTTTCCCTAGAGATTTTAGGGTTAAGTGCCGATGGGATGTTTTTTGAATTTCTGCACAATTTCTACGACAGTAATGGGCGTAATTTGGCACACTGTGAAATGATGGGCGCTTGGATAAACACCAACACAAGAACATTATCTCCACTTCCTGAACCCTTGTTAACGAAGTTCCAAAGCCAAGAAAAAGCTACCTCCTTTAAAGTGCTAACCAAAGCAGACACCCGAAAATTTTTTAAGAGACCTATAGACTTGGTTTAGGTCTTTTGCTGGCCAAATAAATGCCGGTTAAAACCAAAATTGTGGCCACTATTTTTAGGGTGGTCAGCGAATCTTTTCCGGTAAATACGGCAAACAGTATCCCTATAAGAGGCTGCAGATACACAAAAGCACTTACCGTAGAGGCTTTTAGCTGGGTAAGGGCAAAAACATTGAACAAATACGTCAAAAACGTGGTTCCCACCACCACAAATAGTATAGAACCAACAATATCTATAGGTATTTTGGACCACATTATGGCTTCTACCTGAGCATAAGCCACGGGAAAGGTAAGGAGAACTCCTAGTGTAAAAAGCCATTTCAGCACCGTAAAAGGATGGTACTTTTCAATCATCTTTTTTATCAAAATAAGATACGTGCCGTAACAAATTGAATTTACAATAAACAGAAGGTTTCCCAACGGAATATTTGGCGCATCTTGCCGAACCTCCGCGCCAAACACAATAAGGGTTACTGCGCCTATAAATCCTATAAGAATACCAGTAGCTTTTTGCAAGGTGATTTTCTCCTTTATCAACAATGCCGATAGCACGATCACCATGATGGGCGTTGTAGTTACCAAAACCGAACTGTTTATGGGAGTTGATAGTGAAAGCCCTTTAAAAAATGCCAACATATTTACGCAAGCTCCTAAAGTGGCGCATACCGCTAGGCGACCCCAATCTTTTTTGACTATTTTTTCCTTCGGAACAAAAAAAGACAGTAGCCAAAAAAGGACAGCAGCGCCAAGAACCCGTAAAAATATAAAGCCGTAAGGTTCTACATAAAAGGGCATAACCCCTTTGGCTATGGTATGGTTTAAGCCGTAAATGGTAGTGGCTCCTATGGCTGCCAAAATGGCGAGGGTTCGTTTACTCACCGATGCAATGCTTCTTTGGCTTTCGTTACTTCTTTCTGGCTGTTACCTATAAAAATAGCATCTGCTACTACGATTATTGGTCTTTTTAAAAAAGTATAATGCCCTAGAATTAAGTCCTTATAATCATTTTCAGAAAGGGTTTTCTCTTTTAAATTTTGCTGGGTATACAAACGTGCTCTTTTACTAAAGAGGGCCGCATAGCTTCCTACTATTTTTTTGAGTTCTTCTAATTGGGAGGCTGTTATGGGGCTTTCCTTTACATCTTGCAGCACAATCCCTTCTAATGGCTCTAGTGCCTTAAGCACTTTTTGACAAGTAACGCAGGTGCTTAAATAAAATATTTTTTTTGTCATGTGTTTTCAAATTTTATGGTTTGCTGAAAAATGAAGAAACTTAAAATGTATACGCTTTTCATATGCCAATAATGGGCAAAGAGTCCATGGTGGGGATTACTCACTTATCAAAAAAATTTAAGTACAAAGAAACCCATTTCTTTGGAAATTCCCTAGATATACCGCTAGCAATACGGCTAAAATATTAGGGAGTACTGTGCGTTCGCTCATAAAATACACAATAACACTAAAAAATAGCGTCCTTACAGAAAATTGGCGTTAGAAAGTCCTTTTGTAACAATCGTAAGGGCAGTATTCTTTTTATTTTAAAATTCATTACTTTTAACCCAATCAAAAAAGAAAACTTATGTATCAAACTATACAAGTGCTACATTCTTATTTGGCCTATGTGGTATTGGCTGTATTGTTTTTGGCCGTTGCCAATGCTATTATTGGCCTTGCCGGCAAAAAAATATTTACTTTAGAAAAAGACTTTCGCATTAGTCTTTTTGCGTTGATTCTTTCTCATATTCAATTATTGGTAGGCCTTCTGCTTTATTTTATTTCTGCCAACGGGTTTCAGGCCATACAAACCTTAAGTATGGGTGGCCTTAATGCTGCGGCGCGCTTGCTTGCAGTAGAACATCCGTTTATTAATATAATTGCGGTTGTACTTATCACTATAGGTTGGTCTCGGCACAAAAAATTTATGGAAGGAGATAAAAAATTTAAGAGTATTGCGCTATTCTACGGGTTGGGTTTGGTGCTTATTCTTAGCCGTATTCCTTGGGGGGCTTGGTTAAATTAATTTTATTAACCATTCTAAAATAAGAATAATCTTATTAAGACGGTTTTTTGAGACACTGCGCCATCATTGAATTACACAAGTAAAACTTCAATCAAAACTATATCAATGAAAAACATTTTTGTTATTGCTTTATCCTTAATACTGCTGCCCTTAACGGCTCAGGAAAAAGAACTTTTTAACGGTAAAGATTTAAGTGGGTGGACGGTTTACGGTACAGAGAAATGGTATGTAGAAAACGGCCTATTGGTATCCGAAAGCGGTCCTGATGCGGAATATGGTTACTTGGCAACCGATGAACATTACCAAGATTTTGATCTGTTTTTAGAGTTTAAACAAGAAGCCAACGGCAATAGTGGCGTATTTATACGCTCTACGGTAGAGGATACCAAGGTAAGTGGTTGGCAGGTAGAAGTGGCTCCTAAAGGCATGCATACCGGTGGCGTGTACGAATCTTACGGTCGTGGATGGCTCATAAAACCAGAATCTGAAAAGGAAAATGCGTTAAAGGAAGGTGAGTGGAACCAAATGAAGATTCGGGTTAACGGCAACCAACTTACTTCTTGGCTAAATGGTACCGAAATGGTGACGATCACCGATGAAAAAATTGGAGCCGGTGTGGGAGCCATTGCCTTGCAAATACACGATGGTGGAGGCATTAAAGTAAAGTGGCGAAATATTAAAATTATACAGCCGCAGTAGCGAGATTAATTTCTTTTTTTAATCACGTATAAATAGACCGGAAAATGGTCGCTATAGCCGCCCACATAGGTGCCGCCGGCATAGGTGCGCAACGGATATCCTTTGTACTGCCCTTTAGGGTCTATTAAATATGAGGGGTTATATATTCCTGCTTTCCAAAAGGAATACGTGGTTCTATCGGGATTTATAAAATTTGAGGTGAAAAATAGCTGATCAAAAAGATTCCATTTATCTCTATAGGCTAAGGAGCCAATTCCTTTTTTATGCATGGCTTCCATGGGATTAAACAAATCCTTTTCAGTAAGCTGCTTTGAATTTCCTTTTGTTTTTAGGATTTTTTTAAAACTATCGTCCGTTGGGTCATCATTAAAATCACCCATTGAAATGATTTTTGCGGAAGGTTCAATTTTTTTGATAGAATCAATTATTTTTTTGTTCAGTCTCGCTGCGGCAAGGCGATTGGGCTTACTCCTAATTTCTCCACCGCTGCGGGAAGGCCAGTGGTTTACTATAAAATACAGCAGCTCATCATCGAGTAAACCGCCTACCACCAGCTGGTCTCGCGTATGTTTTTGTTCCTCATCTATATTGATTAACAGCAGCCCGTGTTTCTGAAAAGTAATGGGTATAAAGGCTGCCCTTTTATAGATTAAAGCCACATCTATACCTCTAAGATCAGGGGAATCAAAATGGACAATACCGTAATCGCTGTTTTGCAAATACGGGTGTTGTACTACATCGTCTAGCACTTTTCTATTTTCAACTTCACAAACCCCGATAATGTCCGGAGCTGTTTTGGTAATATCCGAACCTATTTCCGAAAGTACCTGAGCAATATGTGTTACTTTTTTCTTATACCTTTCTAACGTCCACCGATCCTTTCCTTCAGGGGTGCGATCCTCATCAAAAATTAAGGTGTCGCGTACGGTATCAAATAAATTCTCGACATTGTAAAATGCAATCGTACGAATTTGGAAGGTGTCAGACAGCTGTCCATGTGTCCAAAGCGGCAAAACATAACACAAAATAAGACATAAATATTTCATTATAAGAACTTTATCTAATTACAAAAATAAGCGCTATCGCCCTATATGCTTTATATTTATTCATTTCATAGGGTGGAAGCGGTTCTCATGGTTAAAATAATTCCTTCTATGAGGGCATCATATATATTTTTATTAACACGGTTTTATTTACAATTTTTAACGTGCTTATTTCAATAATACAGATATTTCTTCACACAAAAAAGAATATTTTTTATATTGTAATACAATAACGGATTATTATTATGGTACGAAAATTAATTTTTGTACTCCTCCTAACCTTTACCATATCGGTAATAATGGCTCAGGAACCATCTGTGGTTTTGGGCATTCTTAGCGACGCCCATACAAAAACCCCTTTAAGCAGAGCCCTCATTCAACTAGAAGGAACACCGGTAATCGCTACACCACAAAGCAATGGAGATTTTAGACTAGAAACGAACCTAAAGGGGCCGTACATTCTTCGCATTTCCCTTAAGGACTATATTCTTAAACGTATTCCTGTTAGTTTAGAAGGTACTGAGGTTCGGTTAGGAACTATTTATCTGGAGCGTGATATTGCTGTTGAAAAAGCAGATAATTTAATCACCTTAACCGACGACGATATTGCAGATGATGAAGGCACTTCCATAGCGACCGGACTTTTACAAGCCACACGGGATGTGTTTTTGAGTAGGGCTGCCTTTGATTTTGGTCAGGCTTTTTTTCGGGTAAGAGGATATGACTCGCAATATGGCAAAGTCCTGATCAATGGCATCACAATGAACAAACTTTTTGATGGCCGACCACAATGGAATAATTGGGGAGGTTTAAATGATGTAACCCGATATCAAGAATTTACCCATGGATTACAGGCATCCGATTACACCTTTGGAAACATTTTAGGTGCAACCAATATCGATACCCGACCATCCCGATTTCGACCGGGTATTCGGTTGTCATCTTCGGCCTCGAACAGAACGTATGCAGGGCGATTAATGACAACCTATAATTCTGGTCTTCAGGAAAATGGATGGGCCTTTAGCCTATCGGGTTCTAGAAGATGGGCGCAAGAAGGCTATATCGATGGCACGTTGTATGACGCCTATTCTTTGTTTGCTTCTGCAGAATATCAATGGAGTGCGCAACACAGTTTGCATGCAACCGCTTTTCTGGCTTCAAATCGCAGGGGACGTTCTTCCGCACTTACCGAGGAGGTTTTTGAAATAGCCGGCAGGACTTATAATCCGTATTGGGGCTTTCAAAACGGAGATATTCGTAATTCTAGAGAGCGACGCATTCTAGAACCGATTGCCATGCTGAACCACTATTATACTTCTAAAAATTTTAGTTTAAACACGGGGGTTTCTGTACAATTCGGTACAAATGCCCGAAGCCGATTGGGTTTTTTTAATGCTCCAAATCCCGATCCTACTTATTTTAGATATTTGCCGAGTTTTTATATTAACAGCCCCATCGGAGCCAATTTTATAAGTGCCAATCTGGCTCGAGAGGGTTTTCTTGAAAATCCACAACTAAATTGGAGCAATGTCTATAGCGCCAATGCCGATGAAAAAGCGGCTTATGTGTTTTATGACGATGTTACCGACGATACCCTCTTTTCTGTCAATACCCTTGCAAATATAAAGATCAACACTAACGTGCAAGCAGATTTTGGGGTCACCTACAGAACACTTACATCCCGTAACTTTGCCGAGATTCAAGATTTGATGGGAGCATCCTTTCATGAAGACATAGATCCCTTTTCGGATACTAAAAATGATAGCAATGGGTCTATTTTTAAAAGTACCAATGAAGCTTTTAGTTATAATTTTAAACTAGATGCCAGCACAACAGAAACATTTGCCCAATTGCGATTTACCTATCCCCGATGGGATGGTTTTATATCCGTAAGCTATAACAACACAGTATACCAGCGTAATGGCTTATTTCAAAACGAACGCTTTCCGGATAATTCACTTGGCGAAAGCGAGGCCATTAGTTTTTCCAATTTTAGCGCTAAAAGTGGGTTCAGCTATAAATTAAATGGCCGGCATTGGGTCCAAATGAATGGTGCTTATTTGCAAACCCCGCCCGTTTTACAAAATGTGTTTATAAACCCTAGAGAAAACAATCAGCAGGTTCCCGATATTCAAAGCGAAAAAATTTCGACTGTAGACGTAAACTACTTTGTACGACTACCCGCCATAATGGCACGGCTAACTGCATTTTATACCCGTTTTCAAAAAACTACAGATATCAACTTTTTCTTTGTAAATGCCGGTGTGGGATCAGATTTTGTTCAAGAAGTAATAACTGATCTGGACAAATTACACAAGGGAGTAGAACTCGGAGTGGAATACCAAATATCGCCTTCCGTAAAACTTAGCGCCGTGGCCGCCATTGGATCCTATACATTTGCAAGCGACCCATTGGTAACCATAAATTTCGATACAGCCGGAGCAGAAGAAGATGTGCTCGATCCCGAAGGAAACATTAATTTGGGCATTGCCAAAATTAAAGACCTAAAACTTGCCCAAGGCCCACAAAAAGCCTACGCCTTTGGCATAGAATACCGCGATCCAAAATACTGGTGGGTTGGCATGACCGCTAATTATTTGGCCGACAATTATGCGGCCATTTCAACCATTACTAGAACCTCAAGTTTTTCTATAAATCCCGAAACCGGGCAACCATTCCCGGATGCTACGGAAGAACGTATAGCCCAATTATTGCAACAAAAACCTTTAGACGATTTTTATCTTTTGAACTTGGTTGGGGGTAAATCTTGGTTGCGTAACGGAAAATATATTAGTGTTTTTGCCAGCATCAACAATGTTTTCGATACGGTTTTTAGAACCGGAGGTTTTGAACAAAGCAGAAATGGAAATTTTGGACAACTACAGCAAGACAATTTAAGTGGTACACCCTCCTTTGCTCCAAAATATTGGTACGGCTATGGCCGTACTTATTTTTTGAATGTGGCGTATAGTTTTTAAAATAAAATGCGCAGTTAAGATTATAGATCTTCCAATAATAGGCAATTTAAAAAAGGATAATCGGTATGTTGTAAATAGTTGAAAGCATGAAAACCAAGAAATTTTTACCTTTAAAAATTATTGTTCTGGTATGGGGAATACTGGTTTTAAGCAACTGCGTTAAGGATCGCAATTTTGATGCGCCGGAAATTGACTGTGCGGAAAACCTTCAACCCACTGCAACCTTCAGTGATGTTAAAAATTTGTTTGACGGTGCCACCGTTCAAATTCAGGAAGATATTGTTTTGGAAGGGTACATCGTGTCATCGGACCGAGCCGGAAACTTTTTCAACACCCTTTATTTTCAAAACAGTCCGGAAAATGCAACTGAGGGATTTCAAATCGACATTGATCTACGAGATTCTCATCTTTTTTATGGCTTAGGTCAAAAGGTGTATTTTAAGCTACAGGGTCTGTATTTAGGACGTACCCGAGGTGCATTTAAGTTGGGTGGTATCTTTACCGCTTTCGGGAATCTTTCCGTTGGCAGGCTTCCGGCTACGGTACTGCAACGCCATCTTTTTGTGGCTTGCGAAGAACCGGCTCTAGTAAGAGCCCGAGAAACCACCATAGCGGCACTGGAAGACAGCATGGTGCATACCTTAATTCAATTAAACACCCTAGAATTTCTGGAAGACGAAATAGACCTCCCATTTGCTTTGCCGCAGGAGGAAACTAAACGAACGCTAATAGATTGCAATGATAACACCCTGACACTTCTAAACAGCGGCTTTTCCGATTTTCAGGCCAACGTACTCCCCCGGGGCAATGGAAGCATTACGGGTGTATTATTAAAAGACAACAACACCTTTCAATTGGTCATTCGCGATACAGATGATATCCTTTTCAATGACGAACGCTGTCCCGAAATTATAGACGAATTTACGTCGGAGCACCTATTTATTTCGGAACTTGCCGATCCGGATAACAATGCAGGAGCACGTTTTGTAGAATTGTACAATGCAGGTACAGCAGCTTTGCCTTTAAAAGGATGGCGGTTAAACCGATATACCAATGCCAGCACTACAGTGAGTTCCAGTATAGATCTGTCCGATTTTACAATAGAAGCGGAACGTACTTTTGTTATTTCGCCCAATGCATCCGACTTTGAAACCATTTATGGATTTCCCCCGGATCTTGGCGTAGGCACCAATAGTCCGGCAGACTCTAACGGCGATGATAATCTGGAATTAGTGGATCCCTTTGGTGTTGTTATTGATAGGTTCGGTGTTATTGGGGTCGATGGTTCCGGAACCAACCATGAGTTCGAAGATGGCCGCGCATTTCGGAGGATGGAAATTACGCGTGGCAATCCGCTGTATACTTTTAGCGAATGGATGATCTATAATGATACCGGTGATGCCGGAACCATTAATTCGCCCCAAAACGCACCGGAAGATTATTCGCCGGGAGAAAGAGGCCTGTAAAAATGCATCTCCTATTTCATACTGCGCTGTAGCTACGAAATTTCACTTTTTAAAGCTACTTAAAATCGGTACTCTTTTGTAGCTTTGGTAAATGAATACGGAATTGCATATTGCGCTATTACAATCTGAATTGATTTGGGAAAGTCCCCAACAAAATAGGGATGTCTTCACCGAAAAAATAACGGCCTTACCCAAGGATACTGATTTGGTAATTCTTCCGGAAATGTTTACCACCGGATTTACCATGCACCCCGAAAATATTTCAAAAAAAGAAGGGGCAACAACGCTTCATTGGATGCAGACTCTTTCTCAAGAAAACAATATAGCCATAACCGGAAGTGTGGTCTTTTTTGAAGATGGACACTATTATAATCGTCTCCTTTTTGTAGAACCCAATGGAAAAGTAGCGGTCTATAATAAACGTCATACTTTTACATTGTCCGGCGAAGATAAGGTGTATAAGGCAGGTACGGAGAAGTTGATTGTAAATTACAAAGATTTTTCAATTTGCCCTTTAATCTGCTATGATTTGCGTTTTCCTGTGTGGTCTAGGAATGTTGACCGGTATGATGTCTTACTCTATGTTGCCAATTGGCCTAAGCCGCGCATTAAAGCTTGGGATACCTTGTTGCAAGCACGTGCCATAGAAAACATGGCCTATTGCATCGGTGTTAATAGAGTAGGCAAGGACGAAGTTGGACATGAATATCCAGGACATTCTGCCGTTTATGGGGTATTGGGAGAAACTTTGGCATTCGCTACTACAGAAGAAACAATTAAGGTCACTTTAAAAAAAGAGCCATTATCCACAGCTCGGGAAAAGCTAAAATTTCTAGAAGATAAGGATCATTTTAGTCTGGAATAACAAAGGTCTGCTCCATATCCCAATTGGTGCGCACGTCGATAACATCCGGGTAATAGCGCACTTGTTCCGGTTGTATTTTTTGAAGGTAATTTCCGGTATCCCATTTTTGATTGCCATTTTCGTCAAAAATAACACGAAACACATATTTTCCGGCCGGAATAAGGTTAAACTCGAAGCTTTTTGGTTCTGTAGCATAGAGGGTTCGTTTAACCACACCCTTTTCATCGGTCAATTGCAAGATTATGGGATAGGCTACCTTGCCGGCTATGGAGAATCTAAGATTTCCGTAATCGGCATACCCTTTAGTGGCTAACTGGAACTTTAGGGAATCATTAACACTGCCAAAGAAATCGGTTATGGCACCTTCATGTAACGCAAGACTGTATTTTTGGTTGGGAAGTCGCTCAAAATCAATATCGACCTTATTATCAAGGGTATCTAAATGCGCTGTAAACGTTACAGACACGGAATCCTGATCCATGAGCTGTAGTTTGGAAGAATCAAGTGCTACCAGTGGCGTATTGGCCAAAATGGAAAATGGCGATGCAAAGTCTAACGTACCCCTCTGGTTGGCCGATAACACCAAGGTGTCTAAGGGCAGTTTTCTACTTCGAACGGTAAAGGTATCTTTAAGACTCATTTTCTCATTGGTTACTACAAATTGTATAGAATCTGCCTCAAAGGGTGTAAACCAGAAATCTAACGAATCTTTGTCGCGTTGTTTCCTTAGTAGTGTTCGTACGGTATCCGGAAGTGGTACTAAGGGGGCTATATCGATATCTTCCCGGATTCCCTGATAGCCAAAGATTATTTTGTTTTTGGCAGCCAAACTGGGCACGCTTATGGTGTAGTCCGGCACTTCCTTAAATAAATTTAAAAGATAAATAGAATCTGTAGGCAACCTAATAGTATCTGTTAAAAAGGCGATTTTATCTACTTTTTGATCAAACTTATTATTATTCCCCTTGTCCTTTAAGCCGAATAAGGCATACTTCCCTTCTTTAAGATTCTTTAAATGGAAAATGGTAGTGCTATCCAAGGTATTGGTGATGTAGTTGGGTAATTTTTGGTATACGGTAGAATCGGTATACATACTGTCCAGTTCATACAAAAGGACACTAATAAACGTTTCTGCTCTGCGGTTAAAGGCGTCTTTTACGACACCCGATAGGGAAAGAGAATCTATATAATCACCGGTAGAAAAAACATAGGTTAAAAAGCTATTGGGATTTCCCTCGTTATTGTCCACAATACTATACCCAAAGTTAAAGGTATAGGTGGTATTTTCCCTGAGGGTATCCTTAATAAGAATTTCAACAACCTTGCTGGTTCCACCTTGAGGTTTTATTACAGGTGCATAGGTAAGTGGTGGGGAAACAATAAGTTGCTCTTGCACCTTGTTTAGCTTAATATATTCGTCAAAATATAAACGTATTCGTTTTTCTTTAAAATTAATACTCATATTTGGGGGTACTGCCTTTATCAGTTTTGGCGGAATAATATCTTTTATTCCCCCGGTAGGGGTTCCTCTTCTGGCACATTGAAAGAGTG
This sequence comes from Aurantibrevibacter litoralis, assembly GCF_034651555.1. Classification (NCBI taxonomy): domain Bacteria; kingdom Pseudomonadati; phylum Bacteroidota; class Flavobacteriia; order Flavobacteriales; family Flavobacteriaceae; genus Aurantibrevibacter; species Aurantibrevibacter litoralis. The sequence goes on from NZ_JAYEEQ010000005.1 coordinate 21,006, forward strand.
CTGATATTGATAATAAGAGGAACAAGCCTCCCAGAAAACGCTGCAGCATAATATGCTAAATAATAGGTTGCAAAGTAACAACTAATTTGTATAATGCTAAAATTAGATCGTTACGGCCATAGTCGCAATATAAATGGTAACATCTTCGGCTTTTTTGATGGCGCGGGCACAGGATTCTAAGGTGGCACCGGTAGTTAGAACATCATCTATCAATAATACCCTTTTGTGTTGCAACACCGTGGCATCGACGATACTAAAAAGCGCGTTGTGATTTTGCCACCGCCCTAGCCGACTCTTTTTGGTTTGGGTACGTGTATTGGCTGTTTTAAAAAGAATATCGTCTGCATAGTGCGCTTTTAAATGAAACGCCAATCGTTTACCAAACGCACTCACTTGATTGTAGCCTCGTTTCCGTAATTTATGTTTATGAAGGGGTACAGGAATAACGTAATCGATCTCCTTTAAAGTAGAATCCTCCTTTAAAATCTCGCCCCACCAGTTGCCCAAAAAAACACCAATTTCTTGTTGATTTTTGTACTTTAAGTAATGAATTAGCGTTTTAGCAATGCCCTTGGGTGTAAAAAAAAGAAAGGAATTGGCCTTTTTTATGTCTATTCTGCCATAGAAAATACGGTCAACTGGGTTTTCATCGGTAAAATTGTAATCGGTGAGTGGTAATTGATTTCGACAAACGGTACACAATAATCGTTCACCTTTACGCAGGGATGCATTACATCCAAAACACACTGTAGGTACTAGGATGTTGTTGATATCATTTAGTATCTTTGAGAGCTCAGTAAGCATCAAATCTTTACTTTAACCTACAAATTTAAATGGAGCTTCAAGATACGAAATTCAACTATAAAATTATACTTGCTGCCTTGGTGGCTATTATAGTTGGTGTCCTTATTGCATTTTATTACAGCTATGCCCATTCTCAAAGTCAGATTATTTTTCTTGAGCAAGAAAAAGACCTATTAATTAAGGATTTAACCATTGTACGTGCCGATGTGGATCGTTTATCGGCCTTGAATGAAGTGAACGAAATTGAACTTCAGGATTCCCGATTTCGCATACAACAATTGTTAGATTCTGTGGGCAGACTCAGTTTTTCGGTAGATAAACTACGGGATTATAGAAGAGAAATGCGCATTTTACAAGCCAAAAATGATAGTCTAAAACTCAATAATAATTACCTGAAGTATAACAATATGCTTCTTACCAATAAATACGAAGAAACTCGAAAAACGATAGAAGAACTTCGGGGAAAAAGTAGTTCATTGGCAGAAGCGGAGGCCTTGCTTCGACGAAAAAATTTAGAACTTAGTCGCGAACTAAAAACTAAAAATTATTTAAGCCTCGATAATGCCGAAGGCAGTGGTTTTAGGCTACGATCAGACAGGCCTATTAAAACCACAAAAGCATCGACCATAGAAAAATTAAGGGGTTGTGTCACCATTATGAAAAATCCCAATGCCGTTGCGGCAGAAAGGGTAATTTATCTTCAATTTTTAAGTCCCAACATGCGTATCATAGAAGACAATGCCAATGTAATATCCGTGAACGGAAATACATACAGCAAGCGTGTAGAGCTTATTTTTACAGGCGACGAAATGAGTGTCTGCGATTTTATTACCATTCCCGAAGGATCCTTACCCGAAGGCACGTATACCCTAAATGTTTTTGAAGACGAAAAATTATTGGCTTCATCTGAATTTCAGTTAAAATAAATTGCGGCTTTAAAGGGTAAAATTCTATTTTTGCCGCATGGCAGCACAAGACGAAGATTTCAAAAAAGTAATATCCCACGCTAAGGAATACGGTTATGTATTCCCATCTAGCGAAATATATGACGGCCTGAGCGCCGTTTATGATTACGGACAAAACGGGGCAGAGTTAAAAAACAACATAAAGCAGTATTGGTGGAAAGCCATGGTGCAATTAAACCAAAACATCGTGGGGCTAGACGCTGCCATTTTTATGCACCCTACCACATGGAAAGCCTCTGGCCATGTAGATGCATTTAATGATCCTCTTATAGACAATAAAGATTCCAAGAAACGATACCGAGCAGATGTTTTGATTGAAGACTATGTAGGTAAACTGGAAGAAAAAATACAAAAAGAGGTAGACAAAGCCAAAAATCGTTTTGGGGAAACTTTTGATAAAGCACAATTTCTGGCCACCAACCAACGGGTAATAGAATATCAGGAAAAGGCCGAGACCATACTAAAACGAATGGGGAAATCCCTAGCCAATGAAGATTTAGCCGACGTTAAAAAACTCATAGAAGAATTGGAAATTGCATGTCCGCTTTCGGGTTCCAAAAACTGGACAGATGTGAAGCAATTTAATTTAATGTTTGGCACCAAACTAGGTGCTTCGGCAGAGCATGCTATGGATTTGTACCTACGTCCCGAAACGGCCCAAGGTATTTTTGTCAACTTCTTAAATGTACAAAAGAGTGGGCGCCTCAAAATACCTTTTGGCATTGCGCAAATCGGAAAGGCGTTCCGCAACGAAATTGTGGCGAGGCAATTTATTTTTCGTATGAGGGAATTTGAACAGATGGAAATGCAATTTTTTATCCGCCCGGGCTCACAGAAGGAATGGTACGAGATCTGGAAAGAAAAACGAATGCAATGGCATTTATCTTTAGGAATGGGCGAAGAAAATTATCGCTTCCACGATCATGATAAACTGGCCCATTATGCCGATGCTGCTGCTGATATCGAATTTAAATTTCCCTTTGGTTTCAAAGAACTGGAAGGCATCCATTCTAGAACCGATTTTGATTTGGGCAGCCATGAGAAATATTCGGGTAAAAAATTACAATATTTTGATCCGGAACTCAACGAAAGTTATGTGCCTTATGTATTGGAAACCTCTATTGGTGTAGACCGAATGTTTCTGGCTATTTTCTCTAAATCTCTGAAAGAAGAACCATTAGAAAACGGAACTACCCGTACCGTATTAAAGCTTCCGGCGGTATTAGCACCTGTTAAGGCTGCGGTATTCCCCTTAGTTAAAAAAGACGGACTGCCTCAATTGGCACAGACCATAATAGACGATCTAAAATGGGATTTCCGTGTTCTTTATGATGAAAAAGATGCCGTAGGGCGTCGTTATAGACGCCAAGATGCTGCCGGCACCCCTTTTTGCATTACAGTAGACCATCAGAGCCTAGAAGACCATACCGTAACCTTACGACAGAGAGATACTATGGAGCAGCAGCGCGTACCCCTAACCGGTTTAAAGGAAATTATAGACCGGGAAGTGAACATAAAATACTGGCTTCAGAAATTAGTATAAGGTTATAAGGCATACCGTAAACCTATACTCCCGTAATAGTTTATTCCGTTTCCCGGGTAAAAAAACCGTGGTTCTGCACCTCCAAATGCGGCAGTATTAATTAATACAGATTGTGCATATTTCGTGTTAAAGACATTGTTTATTCCAAAATCGAAACGCAATGTCATGTTCCCGGCAAATTCCTTTATATACCCCATTCGGGTGTTAAACACATTAAAAGGATCACTGTACAAGGTATGGGCATCTAACAAAGAAATTTTAGAGACAAATTGATGCGTGGAATTCCAATAAAAACCATGTTCATGTCCCAATCGAATGCCGGACTGTACCCTGTGTTTAGGAACCCCTGTAAGTGGATTCCCGGAAAAGTCGTTCGCTCCATCCACAAAATCTACAAAAATATGATCGCTAAAAGTGTAACTAATAAAGGGAGATACACGCCATTTGTTGGGCAGATCCATACGATAATTCACATCCGCTTCTAGGCCCCTGTGTCTTGTTTTTCCCGCATTTTTACCCACAAACTGATCGTCGCCCACGCGATCTGCTACCAAAAGGTCATTAATATTCATCTGATAGATAGCCCCGGAAAGGTTAAGTTTACCATCTGCCAAAAAAAGATGCGTACCTATTTCGTAATTGGTGCCCTTTTCTTGGGCAATATCAGGATTTATAACGCCATCCGGGGTTAAGGTTTCCTCCAAACTGGGATTGGAAAATCCGCGACTCACATTTGCATAGATCCTATAAGCATCTGCTGGGGTGAAATTAAGGGTAAGACTAGGCGCAACAATAGCATCAAAATTCCGCTCCGCACTACGGTTACCAGCTCCTGTATTAAATAAATCCCGAAAATCGTAATGCGTTTTATTAATACTGACACCCGGTTGCAGCACTAATGTAGCACTTAAAGGAACGGTGAGCGATGCAAAGGTGTTAAATTGCCGACGAAATTCCTTATTGTCTGCAAACAAATCGCCTTGCAAGCTTCCATTGCCATTATTCTGCTGATAGAGATTTAGAAATTCCCTCCAAGTGTATTCGTCCTTTACCAATTCTGCTCCAAAACTGTATTTTAGTACAGTATTGGAAACTTTAAAATCTCCGAAAAACCGTGTCCTGAATCCAAAACCATTGGTAAATTCATCTAAAATACCAAAAGGCCTTGGCTCAAAATGATCCAAATAGCTATAAAATATGCTGGTGGTACCTTCTAAGTGTGCCCCAAATGTATGGGTGTACGATAATCCTAAAAGTGTAAAATTATTGTCCTCGAAGCCTTTGGCTCCACGCCATGTAAATGCGGCCTGTCTCGAATTCTCTCTAAAAGCGGTTTCCCCCAAAGAACTGGCAATATGCGCCTTGTAATCGATATGATTTACCAACAATCCAATGCTACTTCGGGCATTAACCAAATAAGATGCGGTAATTAAAACCCCGTCCCTATCAAACTGACTATTTTCACGATAGCCTTCAGTTTCCATATGACCATATTGCAGACCCATGCTAAACTTCTCATCGGCATGACTAAAACTTAGTGCATTTTTTAGGAGGTTATACGAGCCTATCGTAACATTGTTGCTAAAAAAACTCCCTGTGCTCCCCTCTTTTGAATTTAGAATGATGGCACCGCCCAAGTTGGCACCGAAAGCGGTGCCTTTGGGGCCTTTTATAACTTCAATATCATTAAGACTTTCCAGGTCGTAAGCTTCTATGGTAGAGGAGCCTGTACCGTTCGTTACAGGAATTTCATTAAAATAGAGTCGCAATTTATCTGTGCCAAACAAGGTTCTGGCCCCTACACCGCGTATGGTAATTCGGTTGGTGTTTAATGCGCCTGACAAAATATAAACCCCGGAAATCTGATTCATGGCAGAGACCACGTCTACCGGACTGTAATTATCAAAAGTTTCCGCACCAATAGTTTGAAACGGTACTATGCCCGTGGCATTTTTACGTTTAAGGGCATCCGTTATAATTACCTCCTCTAATTGGGTAATGCTGTCCTTTTGTACCTCCTGTGCGGTTAACATTAATCCGATAGCAAAGAAAAATAAACTCCCAAACAGAACCCTCATGCATTTCAATTTTATCACAAAAATAGCTATTAAAACGGATGTGGTGGGACTCGCGCTTCAAAATTCAAAAGACTCACTTTGTTTTTTTTAACATGGCAATCACTATTTTATAAGCGAGAATTGGTCCACCTTCTTTTAAGTTCAAAGAAACATTCCTATTTTAGGGCAAAATTAAAAAAGGCAATCCCTTAAAAGAGGAGTTTTTTATAGTCCAGATGTTTTTCACCATACAGAAAATGAATAAATCAAGAACTTGGAGTAAGATAACAAAGCATCGTTTTGAACTATATAGCACTTAAAATGAAATGTTTGACTTAAATGTATTCGCTTGAAAATAGTTTCTTATAACGTAAACGGTATTCGTGCCGCACTTAGCAAAGGGTTTTTAGATTGGTTACAAACGGTTAATCCTGATATTGTATGCCTTCAAGAAATAAAAGCGCAGGAAGATCAACTAGAGCTTTCCCTGTTTGAAGCTGCCGGTTACAGCTTTACCTATTGGTACAGTGCCCAAAAAAAAGGATATAGCGGTGTTGCTATTTTATCCAAGAAAAAGCCCGATCATGTAGCCTACGGCACAGGTATAGACTATATGGATTTTGAGGGAAGAAACCTAAGAGCCGATTTTGGCGACCTGTCTATCATGAGCCTCTATCTGCCATCAGGGACAAATCTAGATCGCTTGGATCATAAATTGCAATACATGGCCGATTTTCAGACCTATGTGAATACCCTAAAAAAAGAACATCCCCGGTTGATTATTTTAGGCGATTACAATATTTGTCACCAAGCAATTGACATACACGACCCAATACGCAATGCCAATGTTTCCGGGTTTTTGCCTGTTGAAAGAGAGTGGATCGGGAATTTTATGGCCAGTGGGTTCATAGACAGCTTTCGCTATTTTAATAAAGAGCCCCATAATTATACCTGGTGGAGCTATAGGGCAAATTCAAGAAACAACAATAAAGGCTGGCGCCTAGATTATGGTATGGTAAGTGAACCGCTAAAGGATCAATTAAAAAGATCCGTCATCTTATCCGAAGCGAAACACAGCGATCATTGCCCTATTTTAGTAGAACTTAAAAAATAATGTGCATAAATGAAGTACAGCGTATTACCCACAACACAACTAGAAGTAAGTAGGATATGTTTAGGCACCATGACTTGGGGCAAACAAAATACGGAGGCCGAAGGGCATCAACAAATGGATTATGCGGTTGATCAGGGCATAAATTTCTTTGATACTGCCGAGCTATATTCGGTACCTGTAGAGAAAGAAACGCAAGGGGCTACCGAAAAAATTATTGGCACTTGGTTCAAGAAAACCGGTCTGCGCAACAAAATTATTTTGGCTTCTAAAATTGCCGGTCCTGCACATATTAACAGGCATGACATTAGAGATGATGGTTTTTCTAAAAAAGCGATTGACCACGCCTTACACGAAAGTTTAAAACGATTACAAACAGATTATATTGATCTGTATCAATTGCATTGGCCCGATCGAAAAACCAATTGCTTTGGAAAAAGAGGCTATGTGTATGATGCCAACGAAAAGTGGGAAGACACCATTAATGAAATCCTAACCACTCTTGATGGACACATAAAAGCCGGAAAAATTAGATATATTGGACTTTCTAATGATGTGCCTTGGAGTACGATGCGGTATTTGGAAGAAGCCAAAAACCACAATCTTCCGCGGATTGTAACCGTACAAAACCCCTACAGCCTGCTAAACCGTACGTACGAAATTGGCATGGCCGAAATTTCAATGCGGGAACATGTGGGATTGTTACCCTATTCGCCTTTGGCCTTTGGGAGGCTTACAGAAAAATTCATTAAAAACAAGGGTGTCGAAAATGCACGAATTACCTTGTTTCCAAATATGGCCCGATACAACGGGGAGACCGCTCTAAAGGCAACGCAAAAGTATTATGAATTGGCGCAAAAACACGGAGTATCTCTGGCGCAAATGGCGTTGGCTTTTATTCATCAACAGCCTTTTGTTACCAGTACGATTATTGGAGCAACGACTATGGCGCAATTAGCAGAAAATACCAAAAGTATCGATGTTACTTTAAGCGAGGAAGTTATAACCGGTATTGAAGCCATACACAACGCCATTCCTAATCCGGCTCCGTAGTGGAGATGATCATCTTTTATGTCTCAATCATATTGTGAAATTCTCCAGACGGAGGTCGCATAATTTGCCAATCTGTCTTGTCTTAAGTCTAATGCATGAGGACTCCAGATGTTCGATTTAATTTCTTTGGTTGAGGCATAATTTACCATTGTGCCAGCAACTCACTTTTCTTTTGGTTGTATTCTGATTCGCTAATCAATTCATCTTCAAAAAGTTCTTTAAGGTCTTCCAGTTTCGTTTTGATCTCATCTTTAGTAAGGGGTTCTGTTTTTGATTCTGATTTGGAAATCGCAGACAGATGAACCGATGCATTGGAATGGGGCACGGCTTCCGAGTTCGGTTTTTCTCCTAAAATTAACGCTGCAATCTCGTTGTACCCTTTAATATTGGCGTAGTCTAAAGGCCTTTGCTCTCGGGCATTGCTCGCATTCACGTCCGCTCCGTTTTTAATCAATAATGCTACAATATCCTTTTTGCCCGCTGAGGCCGCATAGTGTAGTGCCGTGTTTCCCGACTCGTCTTGAATATGTACATTAGCACCATTTTTTAATAAGAGTTCTATCATATAGCGATGTCCGTTTTTAGTAGCGATATGCAACAAACTTTCGCCTCCGGAGGTACGGTTGCTAGACAAATCATACAAGCGATCTGCAGAAAGGTCTTGCGCTTGTTCTACAAAATCTAAATAACTCCCTACCGAAACAGCTCCTTGCGATGGTGTTTGGAAATTGACATCCAATCCTTCAGTAAGAAATAATTGTACCAATTGCTTATGGTTATACGCACAGGCATAATAAATGGGTGATAAGCCACTTGGGGTATGCAGGTTTATATCGGCTCCTTTTTCAATAAACAAACGCACTAACATGATATTATTGTTGTAACACGCATACTGCAATGGTGTTACAGATTTGCTATCTGGTTCATCTACAGGAATTCCGTTTTCTAATAAGGTTTTGATTATAGGTAAATTTCCATAAGGAAGTGCTAAATGCAATAGGTTATTGCCTAATTTGTTCTTTATAAAAACATTGGCTCCTTTTTCGATAAAGGAATCAATCAATATTTTTTTTATACCCAAAACAGCGAGCATCAGCGGGGTTTCGCCATCGTTATTGGTGCTCTCTATATCAAAACCACTGTTTAAAAATACCTCGCACAAAGTCTTTTGACCATTTTTGGTGGCAATATGCAGTAAATTATTTCCTTGATAATCTTTGATATCCGCTTTGGCCTCATGCGCCAAAAACAATGTCACAATTTCGGCTTGGTTTTGCAAGGTTGCAAAAAAAATAGGGGTTTCGCCATTATGGTCTTCATAGTTTATGGCTGCCCCTCGTGCGATAAGATTTTCGCAAATCTCCTTATACCCTTTGTGTGCTGCATAATGCAAGGCGGTACGACCTTTTTCGTCTGTATAATTAACATCGACTACTTCTTGTTGCAAAAGCAATTCTGCTATTTTGCGATTGCCATTTTCGCAGGCAATAATGAACGATTGGCTCATGTTTTTTGTATTAAAATAGTATTATAAAATTATAGATAACATCTTTTTATCGGTTTGCTTCTCCATGTCTTAGGGCTTTACAACTACATTTTAGTTCCTAGATAACAATACGCCTATACTAACGGTTTTCCGAAAATGTCCTTACTAAAAAAGGATGAAACACGACTAACTGTACTATGTAGTTTTATCACTTACAAATGTTCAAATTTTTAGTAGTTTCTTTTTTTATTGCTTTAGTAATAGGGACGCTATTTTTTCTTTTAGATTATCGTCCATGGCCAATTCATGCGGAAGTTTGTCTTGACTATTCCTAATGGTCGCATCGGCCCCTTTTTCTAAAACAAACTTTACTTTTTTGTACAATTCCCTTGCCTTTTCGGCATCAAAATTTAGATTTACGGCACAGAGCTTATGCAATAAGGTGTTGCCTTGATTGTCGGTAGAATTAATATCCTCAAAATAGGTGTCCATCACTATTTCAAACACCTGAAAATGTTTGGTAATCGCCAGATCTAAAGGGGTTGTTGGTCTCCCGTAATAGGTACAACTGGTCATCACATTAGCGCCCTGTGCTCCTAATTTTTTTAGATATTCGTAGCTAGATGCACTAGAATATGTATCTATATGCCGAATATAATCGTATAACAAAATAGTACCTTCGGTATTAGGTTCATCAAAGTTGGGAAAGCCATAATCGCAAATTAAATCGTACATTTCGTACAATACCTTATCTACCAAAGCCACATAAAACATGGAATTCCCTTCCTTGTTTTTTACTGAAAGATCGGCGCCATTATCTAAAAACAAGCGCACTACTGCGAGGTTGTTATTTTCTATTGCATTTTCAAGCGGGGTTTTGCCCGCTTTGTTTTTTTGGTTGATATTTGCGCCGTTACGTATAAGTATTTCGGCATAGTGCGGTAAGATATCCAAATGGAGGAGTGTATTTTCCGAAGCATCTGTTTCATTGGCACTACAACCGGTATTAATAAAAATTTGAAAAGCCTCTAGGGGTAATTTCTTGAGAATAGCCAATTTTAAAAGGGATTGATTTCCTACATTTTCATTGCTATTTTCTATTTTGGACACAAATGATTTTAAAAACGTTATACCCTCTTCATCGGGACGTTCCTCTAACACTTTTTCAGCATTAAACCGTGTGACGGGTTCCGAATAGAATAAAATGTTTGAAAGTACAGTTTCAACAAAACTGCCTTCGAGCTTATCCATTTCATAAAGGTCTAAAGTAACGGCGCGGCTATCGCAGATTTGGAGGAGTATGTTATACTGTTTTTGGCGTACCAATGCACTGGTAATTTGCCGCTGATCAAAATCCCTAAGTCCTTTAAAAATTTGATTGTCCGATGCAATAAGTGCTTCAATTTTTGCTGAATCTTTTGAAAATACCGCTTCTTTTAGTGCCGACATGTGGAAATTTATTGATTTTGATTTTTGATGTTGTGTCCTTACAATTCTTAAACTGTACATACATCGCAAAAGGGACTTTAATAGGGTTACAGTAAATTGCTACTCCAAATGATAATTAATTTTTATACCGAGGTTCTTACTTAAACGTACTTAACACCATACTTAGTGTTACCGCGAACCTCTTTTTTTTAATCCGTTAGATTGTTAAAATGTAAAAAACGGATCCCCATTTTTGTTGCAGCCCTATCATTGTATCGTCAATTTTGAAATAACGCTTATTTCTTTTGAAGAAAGCTGATCCTTTAAGATTACGGTTAGTGTACAAGGGTTTACAAGATCTCCTTGTGTAAACGAAAAACTTGCTCTTAATTGGTCTCTTAACTCGTGCGGATCTACGCCTTTGGTTGCGTATGTCTCTAAGAGGTTAGGGTTAGAAATAAGGATATGGTCATTAGCATCTCTAAGATCAATAGATAACACCGGAAATACCTTGCCATTTTTGGTTTCCAGACCCGCTACACCTTCTAAAAACAACATATAGTCATTTTCTATACCAATGCTATCGTTAAAAACGACCGAATTCGATGTTTCGTTCCACAAATAGATTGTTGAATAGGATATGCCGTTACTTTTTATGTCATGAACGTCACTTCCTTTTACAGTAAAAGGGAGTTCATAATAGAATTTTCCATCTCCTTTTTTATCCCATATGTTTACAATAACTTTATATTTTTCATTGTGCTGATGGGGCATAACCGCTGTAAAATAGGTGTTTAATTGAAGTGGATTTAAATCCGTAGCATCCTTAAGTATATCTGCATTGGAGAGCACGGTATCTCTTTCGTTTTTTACCACAAAGATGGCCATACCGGGATAGTTTTTGTTATCTATCCTTTTAAGTCCTTTTACATTTTGGAACAGAAGGTTTATTTGTTCTCCAAAGAGAAATACATTCCCTTTCGCTTCTTTTCCATTGCTTTGAACTACTACCTCATCAACACCAATACCGTCTCCTTTTGAAACCGCTCCAGTAATAAAATCTTTACGGGCCGACTTATTAAATTCGCACGAGGACAATGTTAACAGAACCAAACCGCAAAAACTAACTTTTCTAATTTTCATTTTTAAAATTTTAATATTCCTAATTGTTTCCTGTCTGTAATAGTTACAACTATTTTTTATTTTCCATTTCTTAGATATACCCTTTAGCTAAGTCAAAAATTGAAACAATCATTTCGAAGTGAACAACGGATTTAATTTAATGTTTTGAAAATCAAGTAATTAGGCACTTCACTTCCCCTTTTTTAAATGTAATACAGTTTTACCATACACCTATTTATCATTGAAGCCAAACACAACGCCATTCCTAATCCTGCGCCATAAAGTATTTTAATGTGAATTCTCATTCTGGGAAAATAGCTTTATGGGGTTCACTAAAGGAAGGGTTTTTTAATCATATTGCGAAATCCTCCAAACAGAGCTAGCATAATTTGCCAATCTGTCTTGTCTAATATCAATTGAATTGGGAGTCCAGGTATTGGATTGAATTTCTTTTGATAGTTCGTATTTGCTGGTAACAAAAATAACTTTCTTTTCTTCAAACGGGAGTGTTTCACAGGCCCTGTTTTTATCTTCCTCAAGTAAAGTGTAGTTTCCAAGGCGATAAACAACAGATTCATGGATAGCTGGTGGGAATTCTAAAATGTAGTTAAAATGTCCATTTTCTGGTAATATATGTTCAATTGTTCCGGGGTTTTCTTCAAAATCATAATCCGCTCCGCTCAAATGATTTTCAAGGGAAAATAGAATGTATCGAACCAATTTCTTTCCCCGTTTTGTACTTATGGATTTTGAAGAAAAATCATTCTTAAAATCTTTATCATTCGGGTATAATGGTCTAATAATCTCTGCTATTTGACCAATGGTGTTGACCTCTTTTAGGCTTATTTGAATAGCAGCTTTGTTGTAAACATCTTCTTTTAGGTTGGTATGCAATTTTGCGATAACAGTATATCTGAAAGTAATAACAGAAACAAGCTTCAATACTTTACAAAAATCTTCTTGGTTTAAATTGTTATATGCTGCAATTAGGATAGAATATGCCTGTTTCTCCTTAAACAAGGTTAATTCTTTTATTCTTTTTTTTATGTCTCTATGACCACTCCAAAAAGTGTCAGCATAATTTGATAATGCTTTGTATAAGCGAGCATTTTCCTCTAAAGAATCCAGTAATAAAATTACGGCTGGAGAATCATTAATGGATTCTTTTATTGCTCGAAATAAATATTCTTGACGAATCAATTTGTTTTTAGAAACCCAGTAATGCCTTAAAAAAGTAGGAAAATTGTCTAGTCCAATTATGTCAACTATCTTTTTCCACTTACTTTTTATGTGTGGTAAATCTACCTTTGATGCTATTGAAAATAGATAGTTTTTAAGAAGATCAGTAACCGTCAATCCAACACCGCGAGAATTTAAAGTCTCAAAAACTGTGTATGCACTAAGTTCATCTTCCACAATTATTTGAATAAACATTAGCTTTTCAGCTATATGTTTATTGAGAAAATTAGTAATGATTTCGCCATCTTTCTCATTTTTGAAAAATAGGTTAACAGAATCGATAAAGTAGAGATATGCATTCCAAAGCTGTTTATCAGAATCTAATAAAGTATTAAAATTTGTGGGGGGTCTAAAAACCAATAAATTTGATTGAAAAAAACTATTGTTATTCTCATTTAATTGTAATTTGGATGAGTAGGTCAGGGACGCAGGATCCTTATCTCCTATATACTTTTTAGACAATAATGAAACCCTTTCTTTATTATTATCAATTTCAATCTCCTCTTTTATTAATTGATTAAGTTTGTTAATTATAGAAAGTACAATGAGTGTTAATGTTGAGAATCTTTGTTGACCATCAATCACGTGGTATTTCTTATCCCCCATATTCTGTAGAACAATTGATCCCATATAATGAACGTTACCCGTTTCATGGACCGACAGTATATCATTCCATAAATCCTCCCATTGGTCTTTACCCCAACTGTAATCTCGTTGATACGGGGGTACCGTGTAAGTTTTGCCATTACCAATAATGTCGCTTAAGCTTACTGTACTTGTATCTAATAAATTGTTGACTGCCATAAGTTAAAATTAAAATATTTTTAAACTTTGAAACAATAGTTCAAGAATATAAATTTAGAATGTTCCCTTCCTTGCCCTTATTTGAAATGCTAGATGTAAAATAACATATTTTAAAACATCCCTTTCAGCATTTCCTCGATTTTTGTTAGTTGTTCAATTTTTATTCGGGTATTTTTAAGGGATATCTTGTTGTTTTTAGAGACATAAATGGTGGTAAAACCCAATTTTTCGGCTTCTAATATTCGTTGTTCCACGCGTTGTACCGGGCGTATTTCGCCGGCCAACCCTATTTCTGCGGCAAAACAAATGCCCTTTTCTATAGCGATATCCAAATTACTGGAGAGAATGGCTGCCACTACTGCCAAATCTATAGCCGGGTCATCTACCGAAATGCCTCCGGTAATATTTAAGAAGACGTCTTTGGTGCCCAGTTTAAATCCCGCGCGTTTCTCCAAAACCGCCAACAACATATTTAAGCGCTTGGCATTATATCCGGTGGTGCTGCGCTGAGGCGTACCATATACTGCCGTACTTACCAATGCTTGTATTTCTATCATTAAGGGGCGCATCCCCTCTATAGTGGAGGCTATTGCAGTACCACTAAGTCCCGCATCATTTTTAGAGATTAATATTTCTGATGGATTATTTACCTCTCTAAGGCCACTGCCCTGCATTTCGTAAATACCCAACTCTGCCGTGGAGCCAAACCGATTTTTTAGGGTGCGTAGAATTCGGTACACATAGTTGCGATCTCCTTCAAACTGTAGCACTGTATCTACCATATGTTCCAAAATTTTAGGGCCTGCAATAGTGCCGTCTTTGGTGATATGGCCAATTAAGAGTACGGGCGTGTGGGTCTCCTTTGCAAATTTTATAAGTTCTGCGGTACATTCTCGAATTTGAGAAATACTCCCTGCGGCCGATTCTATATACTCTGAATGTAAGGTTTGGATAGAATCTATAACCAAAATATCGGGATTCATTTGGGCTATTTGCTGAAAAATATGTTGGGTTTTGGTTTCGGTTAGTACATAACAGTTTTGACTCTCCGGAAATATGCGATCTGCCCGCATTTTTATTTGTTTCTGACTTTCTTCTCCTGAAACGTATAGGGTTTTGTAGGGTATTTTTAGGGCTATTTGAAGCAACAACGTGCTTTTCCCGATACCCGGTTCTCCGGCCAACAGGGTTAGGGAGCCCGGTACGAGTCCGCCCCCCAATACGCGATTAAATTCAAGATCGCCGGTATTAAGACGTATTTCCTTTTCTGAACTAATCTCGTGAATTCGAAGTGGTTTTGCGGTCTTTGCAGCCGTGTTGGACGGGTGCTGCCATGCCGATTTCTCGGTATGCTGAACCAGCTCTTCTACCACCGTATTCCATGCTTTACAGGCGCCGCACTGTCCTACCCACTTAGCGTATTGCGTACCACAATTTTGACAAAAAAAAGCCGTCTTGGTTTTGGCCATACCCGTATTTATTTTGGGGCTAAAGATAAAACAAAGTTTAGAAAATTGGCTTGATTAGTAGCATTGGTCGTTATAATGCTATGCCAGGTACTTTAGGGTCTAGGGTATAGTCCTAAACCGCTGAATAGGACTTTAGGATTCGTTTTTGGCGACATAAAATTGCGTTAGGGATTGCAGTGAAAATCCTTTTTTAGCGCTCTTACGCTAAAAAAGATTGCAACGAAAAGCCCGACCCTTTAGGGAACGCCCTTATAGTAGCTGCTCGTTTCTTTTTGTCTTCACCTTTGGATTTTTAGGTGTATTTAAAATCCGAAATCGGCTTTTAGTGCATCCATTTTGTCAAGTGCCATTTCTTTAGTGAGAAAATCGATTTCGCGCATGCCAAAGGCCTTTTCAAACGTTCGAAGGGCTTTTTTGGGTTCTCCTAGTTGTTCGTAGTATTCGCCTTCGAAATAAAAGCCCATCATGGTATCCGGATATTCTTTTTTGCACAGATCGCTCAAAGGTTTCAAGGATTCGAAATCTTCTTTTTTGCGAATACCGGCATAGGTAGCCATAATGTCGTTTAAGGCTACACTCTTTTTAAATCCAAACATTTTTTCTATAGCCGAATATTTTGAGGTGAGATAATCGATTACCGGCCCCTCGGCAGCTAACAGTTGTTCCTTGTATTCTTTTGGACTAATAGGCTTGAACAAGCTGAATATGTTATCAAAGGATTTTCCGATACCATAAGTGACTACCGAAATATGATCCGCTTGCGGATACACATCATAGGAATACGTTATTACCTCGTTGTTTATTGCAGCAATTCCCTTATCCATTGCGGCTATACGATTGGTGTTTTTGTTTTTCTCTCCTTCTACAATAACGTGGTACATGACAGGATTTTTCATGGCTGCCAAACGTGCCGGCACCCTTTCTTCCATTTCGGCAGCCAATACCGGAGAAATACTTATATAGGCATTGAACAGGGACTCTTCTTTGTACAGAAATAAATTTCCGAAACTGGCGGTAATGTCATAGCCTACAAACATTTTAAACGGCGCCGTATTGTAGCTTGTTTCCAGATACGGTATAAGCTCCATCCCTAAGAATTCATAAAACTTTTTTCCTTTGTCGTCGGGTAAGCCACTAATTTCGTCGAAAGCACAATCTTCGAGTCTAATGGCATTATTATTTTGATCTACGCCCACTACAATGGCTTCCGGCATGCCGTGAAAAGTGCTGTAGACTTTAGAATTTGCCACCACCTGATCAAACAAATACTCGGCATCTAAAACTACAATTAAAGGGTATTTCTTTTCTTTGGTGTAGGTTTCCGGAAAATAGTAACGCACATCGCGTCTTTCCTGTAATTTGAAGCTTTCAAAAATTTCTTGTTTTACCTGTGCATTACTTATACAGCACAGCAATAGTGCCATGGAGGTTAAAAAGGCTTTCATGAGGTTGTTTTTTAACGGGAAAGTTTTATTTCTCCCTGTTGCATAACGGTAAGATGAGAAAAGATATTGCACCAAAAACAACAATCATTAAGGTTTGTGCAATCCACATTATCCAACCAAATGCATCCCCAGACACAGTACTAATCCCAAAAATGGCCAAGGCACTACTTACGGCTATGGGATATAGCCCAATGCCCCCGTTGGTGGTGGCCATGGCAAAGGCGCCTACTACGAAGGCAACCAGCAACTGGCTAAGCGTTAACGAAATGGTTTCGGGAACCGTAAATTTTATAACCCACAGCATGGCGATATAACAGCTCCAAATAAAAAAAGTGTGAACCATAAACGCCCATTTTCGCCGCATTTTGAAAATACTAAAAACACCATCTAACAACCCCTTTAGAAAGATTTTTAGCCTTATGGCTACGAAATTGGTCGATTTTTTAATGAAAAGGAAAAAGAAAACAGCACCAAAAACGCCTAATACCAACAAGCCTAGGAGGCCTGTAAGATTTAAGCCTTTGTCTTGAAGAAAGGCTAAGAGTATATCGGTTTGCAAAAGCAACGTTACGGCTATGACCAGCAATAACATCAACACATCAATGATTCGCTCTGTAACCACCGTGCCAAATCCCTTTTCAAAAGGAACTCCTTCATAGGTAGTTAAGGCCGTAGCCCTAAGGATTTCACCGGTTCTTGGAATCCCTAGATTTGCAAAATACGATATGAGTATAATTAAAACACTATTGGTTAATTTGGGCCGGTAACCCAACGGCTCTAGCGTATATTGCCACCGAATAGCGCGCGATATATGTCCAATTATGCCCAATACTACAGACAAGCCTACCCAAAACGGATCTGCCTCTTGAATATAATGAAGTATTTGCGATCGGTCTTCCGGTGAGGTCTTGTAGTAAGAATACCATACTAATAGCAACCCAATAGCCATGGGCACAGCTACTTTTAAAGCCTTTCTTGTGGAGAACTTCAAAATTAGGTGAGTAAGTTTGTGTTCTCATTCGGGAAGATAAGCGCCGGATTAAAATGTCTGGCCTCTTCAATATCCATCCGGGCATACGTTATTAAAATAAGAATATCGCCCACAGCTACTTTTCTGGCCGCAGCTCCATTCAGCGTTAGTTCGCCACTATTGCGCGGTCCGGGAATGGCATAGGTTTCCAGTCTTTCCCCATTGTTGTTGTTTACAATGAGGACTTTTTCGCCTCTAACGATATTCGCTGCATCCATTAAATCTTCATCTATAGTGATGCTGCCTATATAATTTAAATCTGCTCCGGTGACTTTAACTCGGTGAATTTTAGATTTTAATACTTCTATCTGCATGGTACAAAGGTAATAAATTACAGTGCAATGTTGTCTATTAGTCGAACATCTGCCACATACACTGCAATAAAGACTCTATATTTTTTAGTTTTATGTTTTCTTCTACAAGGGGCTAAGGTGGCCTCGTCTCTAATTTCTATATATTCTAGTTGTAATTTAGGTTTAGTTTGAAATGCCCTTGTTACCCAATCTATGACCTCAGATGCACTTTCTGTGCTAAATTTTTCCTTGGCTTCACATAAAATGCGGTAAATAAATGCGGCCTCATCCTTGTCTTCTTTAGAAAGTCTTTGATTTCTAGAGCTCATTGCCAATCCACTGCGTTCTCTTACAATTGGGCAACCGATTACTTGCGTTGGAAGCTGCCTTAGCGCTACCATTTTTTGAATGATCTTTAATTGTTGAAAATCCTTTTCCCCAAAATACGCTTTGTGAGGTTGTATGAGTCTAAATAATTTTTCTACAATAGTACCTACCCCATTAAAATGATTTTTCCGAAACGTACCCTCCATCACCTCGTCCAATCCATCAAAGTTATAGGTGGTAGCCATAACCTCGTCATTGTAAATTTCCGAAACCTCCGGATGAAACAACACAATATTTTCCGATAAATTTTGAAGCAAATCTATATCTTTTTCTAGTGTTTTGGGATATTTTAATAAATCTTGCGGATTATTGAACTGCGTAGGATTTACAAAAATACTGACCACAACAACATCATTCTGATAAATTGCCGTTTTAATCAATGCTGCATGGCCTTGATGTAGGGCTCCCATGGTGGGCACTAAACCAATTTGCTCCCCTTTACCTATTGTCTTTAGGTGCATCTGAAGCCTGTGCTTATCTTGAAAAACGAACATAAAAGGGTTATATGGGGAGCAAACTTACTATAATTAAGGCTAATGTGCATAATTTTTGTAATTTTGCACTCGGGTTTTCCCCAAAAATAAAATAGTACCTCTATGAATGGCAAAAAGATATTGTTTGTATCTTCAGAGTTAGTGCCCTACTTACCAGAAAATGAAGTTTCCTTAATGTCTTACGAAGCCCCTAGAATGGTGAATAGCAATGGGGGACAGATTCGAATTTTTATGCCGAGGTATGGGAATATTAACGAGCGACGCCATCAACTCCATGAGGTTATTCGGTTATCGGGAATGAATTTGGTGATCAACGATATGGATATGCCATTGATCATTAAAGTAGCTTCTATTCCCCGAGAGCGCATACAGGTCTATTTTATAGACAATGAGGAATATTTTAAAAGAAAAGCCACTTTTACAGACGAAAATGGCAATCTGTTTCCGGATAACGACGAACGGGCTATTTTCTTTGCGAAAGGGGTTGTAGAGACCGTTAAAAAATTAAACTGGTCTCCAGACATTATCCACGTGCACGGATGGATGGCTTCCTTATTGCCTTTATATCTAAAACATTACTTTGTAGATGAACCCTTGTTTGCAGACAGCAAGATCGTAACCTCAGTATACACGAAAGGATTTGAAGACACTTTAGATCCCAATCTGATAAAGAAAATTGCTTTTGATGGTATCCCAGATGAACATATTCGAGTCCTTGAGCAACCCACCTATAATAATATGTTAAAAGTCGCTGTAGATTTTTCTGATGCCATTATTTTAGCGGCCGAAGAAATTCCTGAAGAGTTACTTTCGCACATTACCAACCTTCAAAAACCTGTGTTGCCCTATGTTTCTCTCCAAGGGTTTGAAGAAGCATACGCCAATTTTTATAACACTGAAGTCTTAAAATAATATTCATGAAATTTTTGAATAGAATAGCATCCGCTGCCCTTATAGCGACTTTGTTGGCAATGAGTTTGTCTTCTTGTGAAGAGGATTTAACCACTATTGGTTCCGGCTTAGTGAGCCAAGAGCCCTTTCTTACCGATAAGGCGTTTTTTGATGTTTTTGCGTACAATAGAAAAATAAATGCCGTACAAACCAATCAAATGCCTGCCTACCAGTTGGGGAACTTTATAGACCCCGTTTATGGCAGGACCGAAGCAAGAATTACTTCTCAGGTTAGTTTACCGGGAAATGCGCCGAATCCTGTTTTTGGAACTTTTTCTCAGCAAACAGAAAACAATTCCGCCACAGATGACAATATCTTGACAATCCCCGAAAATGAAACCGTTACCGACGTTATTCTTTACATTCCTTTCTTGAGGAATACCCTTGCGGACAGTGATGGGGATGGAGTGGATGACGAATTTGATATAGATCCATTAGATCCCAACAGCGATACCGATGGAGACGGACTAACTGATAATCAAGAACGTATACTCGGCACAAATCCCCTGAATCCAGATACGGACGGGGATGGTATTATTGACAGTGAAGATCCCAGTCCGGGAACCAATAATTTTCCAAGAAAATTTCAACTCGATAGCATTTTTGGAAACCAAAACATTCCTTTTAGACTTAAAGTAGAACGGAACAACTTTTTTCTGAGAGACTTAGATCCCAATTCTAATTTCCAAGAATTACAAGCATATTTTTCCAATCAACAGTTTACCCCTGAATTTGCTGGAGAAGTACTTTTTGATGGCGAGGTTACTATAGACAATGAAGAAATCCTTCAGTTTAATGAAGATGATCCTGAAACCCCGGATGTAGATGAATCCCTTGTTGTTTTAACGCGCTTGGCGCCCGGAATACAGGTGCCTTTAGATCCCGATTTCTTCCAACAAAATATTCTCGATAAGGAAGGTAGTACGGAATTGCTTAGTGTGTCAAATTTTGAAGATTTCTTTCGGGGTATTCATTTATCCGTTCCAGATGACATCTTATTGCTGTTCGATTTAACGCAGGCCACTATTAACATTAATTACGAACACGACAGGGTCGATACCAATGGTACCGTGGCCGATGTTTCTGACGATACCATAGTAAAAGACTCTAAAACGTTTCAACTGAGATTAATTACGGGAGGTCCCAATATTCCTGTATCTAAAAATGCGGTAAATACCTTTATTAATGAAACGTATCCTCCGCAAATTTTAGATCAGCTTAACACCGGACAAAATGCATCTAGAATTTATGTTAAAGGTGGTGCAGGATCTTTTGCAGAGATAAAGTTATTTGATGAAAGCAATGGATTTAATATCATCAACCAAATAAAAGCTAATAATTGGGTCATTAACGAAGCCAATTTGGTGTTTTATGTAGATCGTAATGCCTTAGACGCTGCAGGTAGCCCCATAGAGCCCCCAAGATTGTATTTGTACAATACCGAAAACAACAACCCTTTGTACGTTACACGATTCAACAGTATAGACCCAAACTCTTCGCTCCGTTCGTTTCCCGATCATGATGGTTTGTTGCAAAAAACAGGGGATAAAGGAACCAAATACCGAATTCGCATCACAGAACACATCAATGATTTGGTTGTGAGAGACTCTGCCAATGCCACTTTGGGATTGGTCGTTACTTCCGACATCCGTGTGATTAGTGTTCGCGAGGCAATGCTTAGTGCTTCAGAAGATAAAGAGCTTCCCGTAATGAATACCATTAATCCGTTTGGAACCGTCCTTTTTGGGAGCAATGTTGCGCCTGCCGAGGAAGATAAAAAGTTACGCTTAGAAATTTCGTATACGAAAGCCAACTAGTTCCCCAAGGCATACTTCTTATGGGATTTTTACGTTACTCATCTAATTTAAGGAGCGCACATACAATCTGTGTGTTACCTTTGTAGGTAGTTTCCCCATAAATTTAAACCCAAATATCTAAAAAAGCATGTGTGGAATTGTTGGTTATATAGGTTATAGAGATGCATATCCCATCATTATCAAAGGATTAGAACGCTTAGAATACCGTGGTTACGATAGTGCAGGTATTGCACTTTTCGACGGAAAACGCATCAATTTATCGAAAACAAAGGGGAAAGTCGCCGACCTAAGGCAAAAATCAGAAGCCGAGATTTCTCTATTAGGTCAATTGGGAATGGGACATACACGGTGGGCTACCCATGGCGTGCCTAACGACGTAAACTCGCATCCTCATTTTTCCAATTCAGGAAATCTGGTCATCATTCACAACGGCATTATAGAGAATTACGAATCGCTAAAAAAAGAATTAAAAAAGAGAGGCTATTCATTTTCCTCAGATACGGATACTGAAGTACTTATCAATCTTATTGAAGAAGTTAAGAAGACCGAAGGCGTAAAACTAGGACAAGCCGTTCAAATAGCTCTTAATCAAGTAGTTGGTGCTTATGCTATTGCTGTTTTTGACGTTCAAAAACCAGATGAAATGGTGGTTGCCAAATTAGGAAGTCCGCTCGCCATAGGCATTGGTGAGAATGAATACTTTATTGCATCAGATGCCTCTCCTTTCATAGAATTTACCAACAATGCTGTGTATTTGGAAGATGAGCAGATGGCTGTTATCCGCTTAGGTAAAGAAATAAAACTAAGGCGCATTAAAAACGATGCCATTGCATACCCTAATATTTTAGAGTTACAGCTAAATCTGGAAGAGATTGAAAAAGGCGGGTACGATCATTTTATGCTAAAGGAAATCTATGAGCAACCCAGAGCAATTTTAGACACCTACAGAGGCAGACTTCGGGCAAAAGACGGACTTATTAAGATGGCTGGCGTAGACCAACATTTAGAGAAGTTCCTTAATGCGCAGCGCATTATTATCGTAGCCTGTGGCACCTCTTGGCATGCCGGTTTAGTTGCCGAATATATTTTTGAGGATTTGGCAAGAATTCCCGTGGAAGTAGAATATGCTTCCGAATTTCGATATCGAAATCCGGTAATAACCGACAGGGACGTTATCATAGCCATTTCGCAATCCGGTGAAACCGCGGATACACTTGCTGCCATAAAACTTGCCAAAGAAAAAGGAGCGTTCGTATTTGGTGTTTGCAATGTGGTAGGTTCATCCATTGCACGTGAAGCCGATGCAGGAGCCTACACTCATGCAGGCCCAGAGATTGGAGTTGCTTCTACCAAAGCGTTTACTACACAAATTACGGTGCTTACCTTATTGGCATTAAAACTGGCTAAGGAAAAAGGTGCCTTTTCTACAACAAAATTTCATGAGTTTTTAACCGAGATGGAGCAGATTCCCGCCAAAGTAGAAAAAACATTGCATACCAATGTGTTGGTTGCACAAATTGCCGAAATATACCAACATGCCACGAATTGTCTTTATTTAGGTCGCGGCTATAATTTCCCTGTGGCCTTGGAAGGTGCTTTAAAATTAAAAGAAATAAGCTATATACATGCCGAAGGTTACCCGGCTGCCGAAATGAAACACGGCCCTATTGCCTTAATAGACGAACAGATGCCGGTAATTATCATTGCTACCAAAAAAGGACATTATGATAAGGTGGTGAGCAATATACAGGAAATAAAATCACGTAATGGAAAGATCATCGCCGTAGTAACCGAAGGAGATGAACAGGTACGCGATCTGGCAGATCATGTCATTGAAATACCCGATACCTTAGAAAGCCTAACTCCCCTTTTAACGACTATTCCTTTACAACTATTGTCGTACCACATCGCGGTAATGCGAGGTTGTAACGTAGATCAGCCGCGCAATTTGGCAAAATCTGTAACGGTAGAATAGCAAAAACATAATTTGAGAACAACATAATTTACAAAAGACGGTGCATGATCACCGTCTTTTTTTATTTCTATTATGAAATATGAAATTATAATCTGCTATTTTTATAAAAATAATACTATGCATGCATAATTTTTTTGATTTTAGCATTGTTCAAATAAAAAAATCTGTATCTTCGATTTGAACTAATTTTAACTCATTACTGTAATGAAAATAGTACTTACAATTAGCGTATTACTTTTAGGTGTCCTTGGCTTTGCACAAACCGTGGTAAGGGGTACGGTGGTAGATCAGAACAATGGTCCGGTTCCGGGTGCAAATATTGTCATCCTAGGAAAAGCCATAGGTACGGTTACCGATTTTGACGGTAATTTTGTTTTGGAAACCTCTGAACCAATACCATTTCAACTTCGAATTTCGAGTATTGGTTTTTCCGAAGCCACTGCTCAAGTAACTACAAACAACCAAAACCTAACAATTACGATCGAAGAATCTCAAACCCTTTTGGATGAGATCATCGTATCTGCTTCCAGAACACCGGAACGCATTTTTGAATCTCCTGTGTCTGTGGAGCGCTTTGGTTTAAAGGAAATTAAAAACACCTCTTCGGAATCCTTCTACTCCGGACTTCAGAACCTAAAAGGGGTAGATATTAACACTAATAGTTTAACCTTTCAATCTATAAACACCCGAGGCTTTGCCACCTTTGCCAATAACCGATTTTTACAATTGGTAGATGGGATGGACAATTCTGCTCCGGGATTAAACTTTGTACTGGGCAATTTGGTGGGTATGTCCGAATTGGAAGTAGCCAGTGTAGAAATACTGCCGGGTGCCTCATCGGCACTGTACGGGGCGGGAGCTTTTAACGGTATTTTGTTTATGACCAGTAAGAGCCCCTGGGACTACCAAGGCATTAGCACCTACTTTAAAACCGGTATTACCTCTCAAGAAGCAGCTGGAGACAATGGGTATTATGATGTGGGATTTCGTGCTGCCCATGCCTTTAACGACAAACTTGCGGTAAAAGCTAATTTTTCATTTCTGAAAGGTGAAGATTGGCATGCAGTAAACCAAACCGATATCAACAACCCCGGTGCTACTAGGTCAAATCCTGATTACGACGGACTCAATGTGTATGGTGATGAGGTTGGTATTTTACTCAACTTTGATGCTGCGGCCAACTTACCTTCGGGAACCGTTGGTAATGCGTTTGTAACACGAACCGGGTATGATGAACGCGATTTGGTAGATTACGATGCAGAAAGTGTTAAAACCGATTTTTCGGTACATTACAAGCCCTTTGCCACGGATTTCGAAATAGTGTACAATGGTCGTGTAGGTCGAGGTAATACCATTTTTCAGGGAGCCAACAGAAATTACATCAAAGATTTTATATTGCAACAGCATAAAATTGAGATACGGAATAATAACTTTTTTGTTCGGGGATATATCACCTCCGAAAATTCGGGAAATTCCTACGATTCCAGATTTACGGGGATTAATATTAATAGGGCTTGGAAATCGGACAGAGATTGGTTTACCCAATATGCACAAACTTTTATTGGTGCACGCTTGGGTATAGGTACAGGCGTGCAATTAGATGAAGCCGCTGCCCATGCTGCCGCACGACAAGCTGCCGATACAGGCCGATTAATACCGGGTACTCCAGAATTTGAAAATACCTTTAATAGAGTAACTTCTGATGGGGATCTAACTACCGGATCTAAATTTGTTGATAATACCAAATTTCGCCATGTAGATGCCAATTATAATTTCAGTCATCTCACTAAAGACATTGCCGAAATTCAAGTAGGCGGCTCATTTAGAGAGTATGAATTAAGTTCTAACGGTACCATTTTTACAGATTTCGACGGCCCAATTACGTACAATGAATTTGGCGCCTATCTGCAAGTGCAAAAGAAATTAATGGAAGATAGATTAAAATTGACAGGTTCTATCCGATATGATAAAAATGAATTTTTCGACGGATTTGTTTCTCCCAGATTTTCGGCCGTTTTTACTGCCGGAGAAAAACGAAATCACAACATACGTGCCTCTATACAACAAGGATTCAGAAACCCAACCACTCAAGATTTATTTATTGGCCTAGATACCGGAAGAGCTATTCTAGTGGGTTCTGCGCCGAACAACTTAGATCGTGATGTCCGAAATTTTGATCTGTCCCAAAATGGTGCCACCCTTACCGGGCAACAGAGTGTAAGCATTGTGGGCAGAGCGGCTTACGAGAATGCATTTTCATCAAGTTCTATAAGTTCGGGTACCCCAACCGCGGTTACCACCCCCATCGTTAAACCAGAGGAAATAACAGCCTATGAAGTGGGTTATCGTGCCCAATTAGGAAAAGTAAGTATCGATCTAAGTGGGTACTACAACGAATACACCAATTTTATATCCAATACCTTTACTGTGGTTCCCCTTTACGGCACTGCCGGAGATAATGGATTATCACTGTTAGCCCTACAAAATGGAGATTTTAAGGCGTACCAAACTTATACCAATTCTAAGGCAGACATCAATTCGTATGGCGCTACGATTGGCGTGGACACAAAAATTATGGGGAATTTTGATGTTGGCGTAAACTATACCTATGCCGATCTCGATTTTGATCAGTCGGAGGATCCCGATTTCAGAACAAATTTTAACACCCCAAAACACAAAGTAAAAGCTTCTTTTGGGAATACGGCGTTGTTTAAAAACTTTGGATTTAATGTAAATTACAGGTGGAGCGATACCTATTTATGGCAAGCCAGTTTTGGTGATGGCAATATACCTGCCTACAGTGTGGTAGATGCGCAAATAAATTACAGCGTACCCAGTATTAAATCGGTCTTTAAACTAGGAGGCTCTAATCTTACAGGCAATGAGTATTTTTCAGCTATTGGCACGGGTTTTGTCGGTTCTATTTACTACGTTTCCATGACCATAAATCCTTAATTTTAAGCATGCACGTACTTAAAAAAAGCCTCTATAAAAGAGGCTTTTTTATTTCAGCGAAAGTCATCTATAGATTTTCAATCCTTATTGGGCATGCTGCGTTACCTGATGCGTTGGCTTTAGTAAATCGTTTACCGTTTTTACAGGATTAAAGGTAACCAAGGGCACCTCCACAAAAATGGTGTTCCAGAACGCCATTGCTCCATTCCAAAGTCCGGGGAGTTCTAATGCCTTAAGATCCTTCCCTTCTTGCGTTTTTTGTGTAATAAATCCTTGCGCATGATCTACATACTTCAACAAATCGAATTTTTCTCCTTTGTACTTACGAACTCCGCAAACCAAATCTACCGGGTTAAAGTGCGTGGAATCATTAAAAATTTCCGATTGTTTTTCTTGGGTGCTATCTATTTGGGCAGATTCTACAATCTGTAACGAGTGGTGCCCATTACCGTCTACGATCCAAAAGGGGCCTCCCCCCGGTTCGCCTTCATTTTTTACCATACCACATATACGAATGGGGCGGTTTATTTTATCTTTTAGTAGTGCAATCTGCTCTTCGAAGCTTTTGTCGGTAAAATTATTTGAAAATCGGACATTAAGTGTCGCTTCCAAAAAGTACTTAATCTCCGTTAATTCGGAAATGGATAGCTCTTCTCCGTCTAGTTTTCGGGCAAAGTCAAAAGCCTGTTGCTGAACCTTCACTAACAATCCGGCCAAGATCTTCTTACTCCGAACAACCTCCTCCGCATTTCGAGGTACAACTACATTATCTATGTTTTTAATAAAAATAATATCAGCTTCTTGCTCATTGAGGTTTTCAATTAAGGCACCATGCCCTCCCGGCCTAAACACCAAGGCACCTTCTTGATCGCGAAAAGGGATATTGGACATATCTACGGCAATGGTGTCTGTTGCCTTTTTCTGATAGGAATACCCTACATGAAATATCGTTTTAGTTGCCTTGGAAACCCGCTCGTTAATGGCCTTATACGTTGTCTTAAACATGGTTTCGTGTTGCTCAGAAATGGTAAAATGAAGATGGGCTTCCCCATGCACTGCCGCATACGCACTTCCTTCTTTAAGATGTTCCTCAAAAGGAGTAGCCGTGTAGGATCCATAATCATGAAAAGGCAAGAGCCCTTTGGGATAAAAACCATAATTTAATCCGGTATCCGATAGCATTTCCTGAACAAAATAATACGCTTCTTCGTCTTGGGTGCTTGCACGACCTTGTATACGATGCAGCACTTCCTTATAAAAAGCAAGTTTTGTACGTTGTTCAAAAAAACGTTTAAGCTCATTGTTATGAGTCCTTTCTAAATAATCAACTAAGGTTTCGTTCGTAGGATTATAGGACTCCAAAAATGTAAACAAGGCTTTAAACATCCGAGATGCAGCGCCCGAAGCTGGTACAAACTTCAGCAAAGACAAGTCTTCCATGGCGTCCTCAAAACTTCGGATTAATTCCTTTTCCTCTAATTCAGAAAACTTTAAAATACCGTCCTTTACTTTTGCAGGTCGAGCTAAGTGAACATATGGAATACCCGATTTAAAAGTGCCAATTTGGGTTAGAACCTTTTTCGTTGTTATTCCATGGTTCGCCAGTTGTTCCAGGTCTTTTTCAGAAAATTCAGTCATTCTATATACTAATTTATTAATATGTTGCACCGCAGTGGTAAGGCGTTCTTTTTTATCACCTTTTAATATTACAAAATTTCGATTATACCGCTCTAACGTTTCCTTAAAATAATTGAACATTCGCTGTCGTTCGGTAGGTTTGTCTCTTAAATCATCCTTCTCCCAAGGCACGTCTATATACGTTAAGAAATACAAATCATAGGTGTTTTCTAGGGCATATTTTTCCAATTTTGTATCGCAATACCCCAAATAATAGGCTTCAGAATACACTTTAGTCTCCAATAAATCGGTATCACAAATTAAAACGTTCGTTGCTTTTTTAGTAAGCGTATTTTCCAAAAACATTTGTCCTTCTGCAATAGGTAAGAGATCGGAAGGCTCGCACGTTTTTCGTTCATTATTCCATTTTTGTTGAAGATATTCCCGGGCATATTCGGGCACCCATACCGTATTGTAATGTCTGGCCAATTGTTCTGATAACGTTGTTTTTCCGGTGGATTCTGGTCCGAAAAGCACTACTTTAATAATGTCTGACTCTTGTTGTCTAAACTTTTCTTCCATGAGATATATCCTTGAATCGCCAATATCGTAAAGATAAAATATTGCAGCGAAAGCATTCCTAAGCCGCGATAGGCATAAAGAGGAACAGTAATAAGATCCGCAATAATCCAAAGTGTCCAATTTTCTAGCTTCTTTGTCGCCATATACCACATAGCAGTAAAGAAAAGGCCGGATGTAAAAATATCGATATAATTAGCGGTTTCAATTTCATAGTCAAAAGCTGTATATACCCCATAGGTAACCCCTAACGTAAGTAGAAAAAGAAGCACACCAATTCGCTTCTCTTTGCTGTTGGTTCTAGAAATGGGTACTACAAAGGCATTATCTTTTTTTCTAGACCAATTATACCAGCCGTAAATACTCATTATGGAATAGTAAAAATTCATCATCATATCCCCATAATATTGAGCCTTATACAAAAGATAAACAGAAATTAGGGTTGCCACCAATCCTGTGGGATACACCCAAATATGCTCCTTTTTGGCATAGAGCACGCTTGCTATCCCGAATAAAAAAACGAGGCCTTCTAAAATGATAAATGACCATGTTGCCTTTTTATAGGCTTCCAAAAAAAAATCAAAAATGGGGTTCATAGGAACTTCGATCCGTTTTTACCATTTTCAAGTACAACAATCCCTTGTCCATAAGTTCAAAAACCTCTTTTATTTCATGATGTAATAAGGTCATAACGGTATCATAATCGCCATATATATGCGTGCTTAGCGGGTTTTCTATTACAGTAAGTCCGGAAGATCGTAGCTTTTTTATGAAATGGATAATGGGTTCTTCAAAATTATCCTGTAGTGGAGATAAGGTAAGTTCAACAGATATATTCATGTATGTCTTTAATTTTTTTGCTCTAAAATACAGTATTCTGATTCAAATTGATAGTACATAGGATCCTTATACTGATTGATATTATGATTTAAGGATGATTTCCGCGCTAGCTGTTACTTTTTAAGTGCATAGACGCACGTAAAGCCTTCAAACTCCAAAAAATGAAGGTCATAAAAGGAAGACGCCCCATGAAACAATACTTCTGCTGTTGTATTTTCATCATCCAGAAAGAAATCCTTTACGTCTATATGATGCAAAAAGCTAAGTCCATGATGGGCGTATATTTTATAAATGGCCTCTTTGGCACCCCAAACGATAGTTAATTTCCGTATGATGGCATCTGTATTGGCTAAGGTACGGTATTCTTCAATGGGTGTAAATTTATGTGCAATTCGCAAAATTTTATCCCGTTGCATTTCAATATCAATACCTACCTCCTTCTTTTCGCCTAAAATAATGCCTGTAAAATTATGGGAATGTGTTATCGATATGTGTTGACCGTTTTTTAGGTGTGGTTTTCCAAAGGCATCATAAAACAGATCGCAGTCTTCAAAGCCGGCTACAGCCATTAAATGGCGAATGCTTAAAAACCCTGCACGATGCATACCAGATTTCATACCTTCCATGCGCCTTTGGCAATGTTCGGTAAGCACAATATCTTTGGCAAGTGCGCTTTCGGTCTCTTCAATTTTCCAAATAAGCACCTGTACCCCGGGCAGTACATTGATGGTTCTATAAAGTGGCATTAGATTTAGTGAGTTATTAGTACCTTTGTACCCAAAATGAGTAAAAGCGAATTACCGTATTCTAAAAGTACAAAAAAAGAGAAGATATGACTACGAAAACCATCCCATATGTGCCCTATAAGGTAAAAGATATCTCCCTCGCCGGTTGGGGGCGAAAAGAAATAGCGTTGGCGGAGGCAGAAATGCCCGGTCTTATGGCGCTTCGTGAAGAGTATGGCAAAGAACAGCCTTTGCAAGGAGCCCGCATAGCCGGTTGCCTGCATATGACCATACAAACGGCAGTATTAATTGAAACCCTAATAGCGCTCGGAGCCGAAGTTACGTGGAGCTCCTGTAATATATTTTCTACCCAAGACCATGCCGCCGCTGCCATAGCAGAAGCCGGTATTCCTGTGTACGCATGGAAAGGAATGACCGCAGAAGAGTTTGATTGGTGCATAGAACAAACCCTATTTTTTGGCACGGATCGAAAACCGCTAAACATGATCTTAGACGATGGCGGAGACTTGACTAATATGGTGTTGGATCAATATCCGGAATTGGCATCTGGTATAAAAGGACTATCTGAGGAGACTACTACAGGCGTGCACCGTTTATACGAACGGGTAAAAAATGGTACCCTGCCCATGCCGGCCATAAATGTAAATGATTCGGTGACCAAATCTAAATTTGATAATAAATACGGTTGTAAGGAAAGTGCGGTAGATGCCATTCGCCGAGCAACGGATACCATGTTAGCCGGAAAAAGAGTGGTTGTGGCGGGCTATGGCGATGTAGGCAAAGGAACCGCTGCTTCATTTAGAGGTGCCGGCTCCATTGTTACGGTAACCGAAATAGATCCTATTTGTGCCCTGCAAGCCGCTATGGATGGGTTTGAAGTAAAAAGAATGGAGACCGTAATTAGCAACGCAGACATTGTAATTACCACTACAGGAAATAAAGATATTATCACGTCTGTTCATTTTAAAAAATTAAAAGACAAGGCTATCGTCTGTAATATCGGTCATTTTGACAACGAAATAGATATGGCTTGGCTAAATCAAAATTATGGCCATACCAAAGTGGAAATTAAACCTCAGGTAGACAAATATACCCTAGAAGGCACCGATATTATTGTTTTGGCCGAAGGTCGCTTGGTAAATTTAGGCTGTGCCACAGGACACCCCAGTTTTGTAATGAGCAACTCGTTTACCAACCAAACCTTGGCACAAATAGAACTTTGGAAAAATAGCGATGCCTACGAGAACAATGTCTATATGTTGCCTAAACATTTGGATGAAAAAGTAGCAAAATTACATTTAGCACGTTTAGGCGTAGAATTAGAGGTTTTGCGCCCGGAACAAGCCCAGTACATTGGGGTTACTGTGGAAGGCCCTTATAAACCGGATTATTATAGGTATTAAATTTTAGTCCGTTTATAAAGGTAGACGCTATATAGTAAAAAACCCTGCCTGCCCATTGGGCAAGGGTTTCATTTTTTTTCAATTGCCGCTAACTTATGCACATTGTCTTAACAGGAGCCACGGGCACCCTTGGTTCTAAACTATTATTCACCCTACTAGAGTCGCAGCTTCCTTTGCTAACCAAAGTGTATTTGCCCATTAGGGCAAAAAAAAGAGTAGCTCCCCAGCAAAGGCTAGAAAATATGATCTTTAGCGATTTTGTTCCTCCATTTATAAAAAAACACCAGTCCGTCATTTTAAGTAAGTTACAGGTTGTAGACATCGATACTTTTCTGAAACCACACTGCTTTATTAAGGGCGTTTTAATCGATTACTTTATACACGCCGCGGGTTTTGTTAATTTATCGACAGATCCGGATGCAAAAAAGGCCATTTTCAAAGAAAACCTAGATTTCACAAAACTTATTTTTAATGTATATGTTCCCTTCATTCAAAAATTCATTTATATAAGTACCGCCTTTGCTAACGGAGATCAAGGTGGCATTATACATAACGATTATACTATAAATACATCGAAAAACTATAGAAATGCATATGAAGCCTCTAAACACGAAGCGGAGCAATTTTTATTGACGCAGTCTATACGTACCGGTGTTCCTGTACAAATTTTGCGCCCCAGTGTTTTAGGAGGCAACATTAGTGATGCGCCTCAATACTTTATGTCTAAGTATATGGTGTTCTATTTATTCGCGAAATTTTTTAAAAATTGTGATCCCAATGAAGCTATTAGAATAACAACTTCGTCCCTAGCCGGATTAAATATTATCCCCACAGACTATGCGGCAAAAGTAATTCTGAAAGCCATGTCAACAGACATTTTACAATTAAATATTGTAAACACTAAAGACACCAACCTCATAGCAGGAATGACTAAAATCTTTACTACGGTGGGATTTTCCAATTTTAGTTTTACAACAGAGGTCATAAATGAAGTTACCGGTTATCTTTCTGATCTAGAACGAATGTATTACCAAACCATAGGCTCGCATCTTACCCCCTATTTAATTTCTAAACCGAATACGTGGAGTACCGAATTGCTAGAAGGCATACTTCCAATCCCTACCTATGAAGCTGCTGACTATCTCTCCAAAACGGTAACTTTTGCTATGCATCAAAAATTCAGAGCTCAGAAATGGTAATTTTTTAAATTAAAATAGGAGACAAAGTAAACTACCTCGGAGCAAGCCCACGAGCCAAATAAAAAATTTCTTGAAACTGACTATCCCCGAGGCAAGCCCTAGGGGTATTTCGTCAGTTTCATTTTGGCCTTTGGGCCAAAATCCGAAATTTTGTATTTTACCTCACCCGGAACTGCAAAAAGGCAGTTCCGACCTCTCCAAAGGAGAGGTAAATAGGAAACCCCCACCCAAGGGTCGGGGAATCTTTAGATTGAAAAGAACCTTTACATTAAGTTTCGACGCAAGCGTGGGAGCATTTAAATCTCGATTATCGAGTAAATAAAAAAACATTATTCTTTGTCGTCCTCTCACACAACCTTATATACCTGCTTGTAAGGCGATTTCCCTAAGGTGGGTTACGCGATAATGGTCTTATTCAACTCTTCTTCGTCTATAGAAACCTTCTTGGGGTTTCCCTTTTTATTATATTGCTCCCATATGGGTATCACTATAATTGCATTCTTTCTGTCTTGCAGATTTCATCTGGATTTTACACTTCCATGAAAAGCCCTCAGCTGTAAGGATGCGAGCCTTGGCTCTATTTCAGCAGAGACATTCTTGTCCTTGGCTAACGATTCCCATGGGCAGGTTCGGTAGGGATTTGCACCCTATAGCTATAAATTTGTGCACGTAGCGCAGCACATAAAAAAAGCCCTGCTATAGCAGGGCTTTTTAAAATTTTATGTGAACTTATATTATTTCACCAAGTTAATCTCTACTCTTCGGTTCTGAGTTCTACCAGCAGCCGTATTATTTGTAGCGATAGGCTTATCCTCACCATATCCAACTGCAGTTAATCGAGAAGCGCTTATACCCTTTTCGATTAAGAAATCCCGAACAGAATTTGCTCTAGATTCGGATAACTTTTGGTTAAGGGAATTGCTTCCTACACTATCTGTATGACCTTCTACTGTAAACTTCGCATTAGGATATTCGTTTAAGATTGTAATAATGTCAACAAATACACCAACTGAAGCGGCCTTAATACTAGACTTACCTGTATCAAACAAAATGGTTTTAGCAAACTCATTCAATTGCTTTTGAACTTCTTCTGTTACTTCAGGACAGCCTTTATTGGCTACAGTACCGGCAACTTCAGGACATTCATCATCTTTATCTAATACGCCGTCACCGTCTTTATCTGGCCAAGGACAACCCTTGTTAGCAGCAGGACCAGCCTCATTAGGACATGCATCATCTTTGTCGGCAACACCATCACCATCTGCATCTGGACAACCGCCTAAAGCAGCAAGACCGGCTTCATTAGGACATGCATCATCTTTATCGGCAACGCCATCACCATCAGCATCTGGGCAACCATTCATTTCTTTAGATCCGGCTTCGTTAGGACATGCATCTTTGCTATCCTCTATACCGTCACCATCCGTATCAGGACAACCGTTGAATGCTGCTAAACCAGCCACTTCTGGACACGCATCATCTTTGTCATAAATACCATCACCATCAGTATCAGTTCCACCAAAACGAACAGAGATACCAGCCATATGCTGGAAATGTCTTGGTAAATAATCTTCAAAAGAGTGCTTGTATTGTGTTTGTAAAGTAAAACCAATGTTGTCTGTAAACCAAACATTAACACCAACACCTCCGTTGATAGTACCAGCTCCAACCTCATCTAACCAAGTATAGCCACCACCGATCTCCACAAACGGATCTACTACTGTACTTTTAAGAATGTTGTATTTAATGGTACCGTCTATGCCGTAAAATGAAAGGTCATCGGCCGAAACATCGCCCAATTTATCAATTTTGTTGATTGTTCCTCTTGCTCCTACAGAAAAACCATCTCCAACATATTTGGAAACTGCTACGTACGAAATTGAAGGAAGAATATTCCAGTGGTCATTTGCATTGAAATATTCACTTCCAAAACTTCCAGATTCAAATCCAAAGTTTTGTAGTGATTGATCGTCGCCAGTTGGATAAACGTCTATCGCGTTTACACCAAAACTAACCTGCCAGGGGTTATTTCCGTCTTGCGCCTGTAAGTTGTTAAAACCTACTGCAAGTATGGCAAGAACCAATAATTTGCTAAGATGTTTCATGTTCAAATATTTAAGTTTAAGTGTTTATTAGCTGCAAATGTAAGTTGTTAAAGATTATTAACAAAATCAATTTTGTATTTTTTTTAACGCAATTCGTACAAAAAACCATACCGTTAAACGATTTTTAACAATTTTCCTACTTCCTGAAAGGCTTTAACCGCCTTTTCTAAATGAATTATTTCATGGGCTGCTGACAGCTGCACCCGTATCCGTGCCTTCCCTTTGGGTACCACTGGATAGAAAAATCCGATGACATAAATTCCTTTTTCCAATAACATGCGTGCCATTGTTTGTGCGAATTTTGCATCATAAAGCATCACTGGTACAATAGCCGAATCGCCATCGATGATATCAAAACCGACTTCTTTCATCCTTTTTTTAAAGTACTTGGTGTTATTTTCCAGTTTGTCCCTTAGATCGGTTTGGGTCTGAATAAGTTCAAATACCTTTAAGGAAGCGCCTACAATTACCGGAGCTAAAGAATTAGAAAACAAATAGGGTCGAGATCGTTGCCGCAACATTTCGATGATTTCTTTTTTGCCTGTGGTATAGCCCCCCATGGCGCCGCCTAAGGCTTTGCCCAAAGTTCCTGTTATAATATCCACTTTCCCCATAACTCCTTTTGCTTCTAAGGTACCACGTCCTGTTTTCCCTATAAAACCAGCTGCATGGCATTCATCTACCATAACTAGGGCATCGTAGGTTTTAGCGAGGTCGCAGATATGATCTAAAGGTGCCAATACCCCATCCATTGAAAATACACCGTCGGTAACAATAATTTTAAATCGGACATTGGCTTCATTGGCAAGTTTCAATTGCCTTTCCAAATCGGACATATCACTATTGGCATAGCGAAAACGCTTTGCTTTGCACAAACGCACTCCGTCGATAATAGATGCATGGTTAAGGGCGTCTGATATTATCGCATCTTCTTCTCCCAACAGCGGTTCAAAAACACCTCCGTTGGCATCAAAGGCAGCGGCGTATAATATGGTGTCCTCAGTGCCATAAAATTCGGCTATTTTTTTTTCCAGTGCTTTGTGAATGTCCTGGGTTCCGCAAATAAACCGTACCGACGACATCCCAAAGCCATGACTGTCTAAAGCATCTTTAGCCGCTTGAACTACTTCAGGATGAGAGGATAGTCCCAAATAATTATTGGAGCAAAAATTAATAACCTCCTCGCCGGAAGCGATTTTTATGACCACGTCTTGGGCCGAGGCTATAATTCGTTCTTCCTTAAATAGACCGGCTTCTTTAATAGTGCCTAGCTCCCTTGTTAAATACGCTTCCATTTTTCCGTACATGCTGTAGTTTTTATATAAATTCTGGCGTTACTGTTTCATTCATATATACAATGACACCTTGGGTACGCGCATAGCCCATTTGTTGCAATGCATTCTCGTAAGATCGTACTTGTTGGTGATGCTTTGTACGTTTCTTTCCCGTCTTATAGTCAATTACAGTAGCTACATTTCCCTGAATAACTACCCTATCCGGACGTAAAATTACACCATTTTCTGTAATGATTTCCCTTTCTAACAGGATCGTAGCGTCTTCTGCGAAGTACCTTTTAAGTGCAGGGTGCTGTATAACTTTCAATACACGGCTTCGCAATATTTTTATTTGTTCTTCAACTAGTTCCCCATTTCGATATAGTTTTTGCAAAATGGTATCTACATCTTCTGCTGTTTTCAAGAAGCCCAAAATACGATGTATCAGATTTCCTTCATGTAAGGCCGCTGCTCTTTCTGTTCCCCAAAGTGCCCCGGAGGTCGTTAGTATTCTAAAATTAGGATTTTCCTTTTGAGAATACAGAAAATCTACCTTATGCTGTACTTTTTCAAGCGTTTTATACTGCTTTAACTCCTCTAATTCGCCAAAATGATAATCGGTTTTCGCTGTGTCCCATAGCCCCTTTTCCTTTAAAAAATGAATGAATAATCCCGAATAATAATCCAAACGCGGCTCCTCTTTCGCAAAATCCATTTTAGAAATGATATAAAGTCCTCTTACCGCTCTAGTGAGTGCTACGTACAAAATATTAAAGGCGTCTAACTCTAGCTTGCAATGGTCTTCTTGATACATGCCTTCTGCCACTTGCCCGTAGTGCATTACTTCTTGCTTTTTACTTACCAAAACTTCATCAAACCCATGAAATTGACTTGCCTCTACGGGTAACCATAGTTTGGGGTCGGACTCTTCGTAAATGTGGGTATTTGCGTACGGAAAAATAACAATAGGAAATTCTAGCCCTTTTGATTTGTGTACTGTCATTATCTGTACCGCATCTACATTTTCGGGAGCCACAATACTGAGTTTTCCTTGATTTTGATCCCAGTATTCCAAAAAGAGGGGCGCATTTACTCCAAAGCGTTGCTCCACATTGAGTACCTCATCCATTAAAAAGGTAAGGTAGGCATCCGATTCGTCGGCAAGCCTAAATTGCCGTATGGCGTATTCCAGCCCGTCATAAACGGTAGCCTTTGTAAAAAAATCAATATCAAATTGATACTGATTTCGTAGAAAATCCGGTAGTGTCTTGAGATGTTTCTCAATTAAGGTATGGCGCAATGGAGCGACGGAACTGAGGTAAAGCAAGAGTTCGAAGGAAGTTTCAAGGTCTTTGGGGTTGTCGCTATACCGAAGAAGATTAATAAGAAATTTCACTTTTGCATAGCTCGACAGCAATAATGTCTCTGAAGAAATAATGGGGATACCTTCTTGCATAAGCTGTTTTGCCAGTAGCACCCCATGTTTGTTTTTTCTAACTAAAATGCAAATGTCTTTTAGATGATACCCCTTTTTTACCACTTGGCGTATGCGATTCACTACGGCTTCGGCATAAAGATCGTCCTCGTGTTGTAATTCGTCTTTTGGTGTAAATTGAATGCTTACGACTCCACCCTTTAAGGTATTGTACGCTTGTTGATTGCCCTCTAAAAACAATTCCCGATATGTAGTGTCATTTAAAAATTGACTTACCGATGAGAAAAAAGCATTATTAAATTTTATGATCTCTTCATGACTTCGATAATTTTTTGGAAGACGGTTTGTATTTGGAGGCATTACGAAGGAGCTATTTTCATTTTTTGCCAATTTCAGGAACTGTTCGGCCTTACCGCCCCGCCAACGGTAAATCGCTTGTTTGGCATCGCCCACTAGCAATAGAGATCCTGTGTTGCCGTTCTCGTCCAAACTGTCCAATGCATTTCCTATCAGCGGAATAAGGTTATTCCATTGCATCTCTGAGGTATCCTGAAATTCATCTATAAAATAATGGCGGTATTTCTCTCCCAATCGTTCAAAAATAAAAGGCACCGGTTGGTCTTTTATCTCGTTAGCTATTATTGAATTAAACGATGAAATAGGTACTAAATCCTTCTCTTTTTCCAAATGAGACACTTCCTTTTGGATGGCATTTAGCACCGAGAGCGGCACTATATTGCGGTAACTGTTTCTTAGAAACTGTACCTTGTAAAAGGTTGCTTTAATGGAAAGGAATATAACACTAAATTCAGGGTGTAGACGATCTAGAATTGCTTTGGTTGCCGGCGGACACGATTTCGTATAAAGTATGGTAGTCTCAAAATTTTTCTTCCATTCAGAATTAAAATCCAAATCAAATTCTCCTGCCACAATATTTTGCAGAAATTTTGGGAAAGAAGCACGAATAAAATCTGTAAAAACCAATCTGTTTTTGCGAATTAAAGTTAATGCCCGAGACGCATCTGCGGTTAATTGGTTTTCTAAGATTGCTATTTTTTGCTGCAGGGTACGTTTCAGCCGTAGAAAATCTTCTAAGGATTTTGTTTCAAGACGCTTTAAGTGCGGTCGCTGATCTTCTTCAAAAAGTAACTTTCCTACCACATTTAAGTCATAAGCTATATCCCAGCTTTTATCCCCATCTATTTTTTCCAATGCAAAATCGACCAATACTTTTGTAAGTTCATCGGTACTTCCTGCTTTATCTAATAGACCATCAACAGCTTGTCCTAAAAGGGCATTGGTATCTAATACTACCTCAAAATTTTGCGATAATTGTAGATCTCTGGCGAAAGTGCGAATAAGACGATGGGTAAATTTATCAATCGTAGCAACGTCAAAAAAAGAATAGTTATGTAATATTTCCTTGAGCATGATTTTAGAACGCTCTTTTAATAGAACATGCCCTACTTCTAAATCGTTCATGATTTCAAGAAATAAGGCCGGTGCAGTGTCTATTAGGGCCACTTGACTAAAAGTATACAGACTCCCTAAAATACGCTGCTTCATTTCGTTTACAGCCTTATTGGTGAAGGTGATGGCCAGAATTTGACGGAAATTGCTACTATTGTCCGTTGCTAGAATGATTTTAAGATATTCCTTGGTAAGGATATACGTCTTTCCAGAACCGGCAGAAGCATCATATATTTTAAAGGCATTAGACATCCTTATATTTTAACGGGTAAAATACGGAATATTAAAGGGTTCTTAACAAATAATTAGGGGAAATTGTTTGAGAAATGCCGTATTTTTGAAAAACATAATTTTTAACCTAAAAACTCTTTTATTATGCCTTTTGAATTACCAAAATTACCCTATGCGTACGATGCATTGGAACCCCATATTGATGCCCGAACTATGGAAATACATCATTCCAAACACCACAATGGATACACCACAAATTTAAATAACGCTATTGCCGGAACGGATTTGGAAGGCAAATCGATTGAAACAATCTTACAAAATTTGGATTTAACAAATGCAGCCGTACGGAACAATGGCGGCGGGTTTTATAATCACTCCTTATTTTGGGAAATATTAGCTGCGAATGGTGGCGGTGAGCCAACTGGTGAACTAGCCGATGCCATAAAAACCGCTTTTGGATCTTTTGATGGATTCAAAGATGCCTTTTCCAAAGCAGCAGCAACGCGATTTGGTTCCGGATGGGCCTGGCTCTGCGTACACAAAGGCGGCAAGGTAGAAATTTGTTCTACCCCCAATCAAGACAATCCATTAATGCCGGCAACCGGCTGTGGTGGTTTTCCTATATTAGGACTAGATGTTTGGGAACATGCCTATTATCTTAACTATCAGAACAGAAGACCAGATTATATTAGTGCCTTCTTTTCACTCATCAATTGGCCTAAGGTTTCTGAACTATACGCTAAAAACAAATAGTATACTTAAGTACTACTACGGATGCTATTACCATAGCTCCATTTTAAAAAGACCACTGCGTATATGCGCAGTGGTCTTTTTATTTTATTCTATAGAAAAGGGCGGATAAATCCGCCCTTTTCATCCCAAATCTTACCATAAACTTAACCTACTTATGCTATGGCAATGCTAAAATACTTGTATTGCAAGAATTTTCAAAGAAAATTGATGAATTTTACGAATAAACTGACTTTTGCTAATGACTCTACCGAAACAAAATCGTTTAGTATTAGATTTAATTTGCTGTATTTGTGTAGGTTATAAGAACAACGCCCATTTGTATCACAATTTGCTGAATGATGCTATTTCCGGAAAAGCGATATACGTAGTTACCAAAGCACTGGGCAATCGTATTAATTTTGGTTCTACTTACTGGTTTATAGCTACTTAAAAGTTAAAAGAACCTCGGATCTACCTAAGCGGGGATTAGAACTAAAATAAAAGGCGGATAAATCCGCCTTTTTCCCCAAATCTTACCATGAACTTAACCTACTTATGCTATGGTTCTCCAAAAGTAGCGCATTAGTATCGATGAGGTAAAAAGATTTAGATGAGTACCGTTATAAAGCGTTGAAATGCATTTTTGATCCGTATAAAATCGTAAAAAGGAATGCATCAAGGGAAAACCGTAGATCTACTACATAAAAAAGGCGGAGTAACCTCCGCCTTTTTTGCCCCAAATCTTACCATGAACTTAACCTACTTATGCTATGGCAATTCTAAGGTAGGCGTGATTAACGCCTAAATAGTTAAAAATCCGATGAAATGCTATTTTCATCGATAAAATGCATTATTTTAGCTACTACGTACGGCCTTTTTAATAAGCACGCTGGCTCTTACCTTCATAAAAATTGATAAAAGCCCGGTTTACCACCCTATTCCCGCCCGGTGTAGGATAATCGCCTGTAAAATACCAATCGCCTAAATTTTTAGGGCAAGCCAAATGTAAATTAGCCACGGTTTGATAAATAATTTGCACTTGGGCTTTAATGTCAGCGGGGCTCAATAACGTGCCTATCATTTCAGATAATTCATCCGTTGTAAAGGGTTCGTAAAACTCCTTAACGTAATTTACAATGTCTTTATCATTGGTATTTACTTGTGCCTTACATTTTTCATATATGGCATCGATTAAGTGAAGGGAATTATTTTTACGGTGCAATTCGTAAGCTGCCTTAAATGCAATAAAGTCCTCAAGCTTGGCCATATCTATGCCGTAGCAATCGGGAAAACGAATTTGAGGTGCCGAAGAAACTACCACAATTTTCTTGGGTTCTAAACGGTCTAGCATTTTTAGGATACTTTTTTTAAGCGTAGTACCACGCACAATACTATCGTCTATAATTACAAGAATATCGCCTCTTTTTACAGAACCATAGGAAATGTCATAAATATGTGCCACCAGATCGTCTCTGCTACTGTCTTGTGTAATAAAAGTACGCAACTTGGCGTCTTTTATAGCCACCTTCTCTATGCGAGGTCTTATCTCTAGAATTTCTCTCAATTCCTGTGGCGTTATTTTGTCGCCTATAGCGAGTATTTGTGCCTCTTTTAAACGGTTCATATAGTTCTGAGCTTCTTTTACCATTCCAAAAAAAGAAGTCTCTGCGGTATTTGGAATATATGAAAAGACCGTGTTTTTGATGTCATTGTTAATGGCCTCAAGGATTTGTGGAAAAAGCAGTTTTCCGAGATCCTTTCGTTCTTGGTAAATTTCCTTGTCACTGCCTCTAGAGAAATAAATACGTTCAAAAGAACAGGCTTTTCGCTCTCTTGCCGGTAATACTTCTTTTATAGACATTGTCCCGTTCTTTTTTATAATGATTGCATGACCGGGATTTAATTCTTTAATATCTTCGTATTTTAAATTAAATACGGTTTGTATAGCGGGTCTTTCTGAAGCTATAACCACCACCTCATCATCATTATAATAATAGGCGGGTCGTATCCCCGAAGGATCGCGAAGCACAAACGCATCTCCATGTCCCAAAAGACCTGCCATGGCATAGCCGCCGTCCCAGTTCTTGGACGCACGTCTTAATATTTTTGCAATATTGAGTCTTTCGGCAATAAGTGGCGACGCCTCTCTCTTACTGTATCCTTCCTTTTTTATATCCTTATAGAGCTTGGCCACAGCATCATCTAAAAAATGACCTATTTTTTCCATGACGGTAACGGTATCGGCCATTTCCTTGGGGTGCTGCCCCAGTTGCACCAAATTATCGAAGAGCTCATGAACATTGG
Source organism: Aurantibrevibacter litoralis (assembly GCF_034651555.1). NCBI lineage: Bacteria > Pseudomonadati > Bacteroidota > Flavobacteriia > Flavobacteriales > Flavobacteriaceae > Aurantibrevibacter > Aurantibrevibacter litoralis. The sequence continues at coordinate 63,369 of NZ_JAYEEQ010000005.1, forward strand.
TCATGTTAAAATTACCTGCTACGATTAAATTTCGATGCATCCAGTTATTTTGCCGTAAGAAGGGATGTACATTTTCAATGCTATTTTTTCCATAAGTCCCATACCGTAAATGGCCCAGCATTACTTCGCCTAAATAAGGGATATTCCGCTTTTGCAAAGCCACATCCTCTCTGAGTTCGGGATGCGCTTCAAAAGCGTTGTTTACTCTTTGGTTAATTTGGTCAAAAATATCCAGAATGGGTTGGGAGGCCACGGAGCGTACGCGGCTCATGTAGCGTTCTCCCGGAGCTACATCTAACTTTATGCTTGCAAAACCGGCGCCGTCTTGCCCCCGGTTGTGCTGCTTTTCCATCATCAGGTACATTTTGTTAAGACCGTACAAAGAAGTGCCGTATTTTTCCTTGTAATAAGATAGTGGCTTTAACAATCGGATAAGTGAAATACCACATTCGTGTTTAATGGAATCGCTCATATGCTTTGCTCATAAAAAAACCCCGATCCCGAGGTCTTGGGACAATGCCCTATTTTAGTTCAATATCAAATTGTGTTAACGCTTTAAACTGAAAAAGCCTGCGCCTAACCTCCTCCTTGTCCAAATACTGCATACGTTCTGTGCCAAATTTTTCTACACAAAACGATGCTAAATTGGATCCGTGTATTACGGCTCGTTTTAAATTATGAAAGGATATATTTTTGGAAGCCGCCAAATATCCAGTAAACCCACCGGCAAATGTATCTCCTGCTCCGGTAGGATCAAAAACTTCTTCTAGTGGCAGTGCCGGCGCAAAAAAGATGTTCTCTTTTTTGAACAGTAAGGCACCGTGTTCCCCTTTTTTGATCACCACATATTTGGGGCCCATTTTTCGAATATCTTCTGCTGCCTTTACAAGAGAATATTGTCCTGTTAATTGTCTTGCTTCTTCATCATTAATGGTAATAACATCTACCTTGGCAATAACCTTCATAAGCGCATCCAAAGCGTGTTCCATCCAAAAATTCATCGTATCTAACACAATAAGCTTTGGTTTTTGTGTCATCTGCCGAATTACACTCATCTGGACATTTGGGTGAAGATTCCCCAACATAACTACGTCTGCATCTTTAAAGTGCACCGGTACTTTGGGACTAAAGTCGGCAAGTACATTCAATTCGGTGGCCAAGGTAGTGCGTACATTAAGGTCGTTCTGGTATTTTCCACTCCAAAAAAAAGTTTTCCCCCCTTGGACAATCTCAATGGCCGATATATCGATGTTGTGATCTCTTAATAAATCAAGATGTTCTTTAGGAAAATCTTCCCCTACAACAGAAACTATGGCAGAACTTGTATTAAACTGCGAGGCAGCGAGACCTATAAAAGTGGCGGCGCCTCCCAAAATCTTTTCCGTTTTTCCGAAAGGGGTTTCAATGGCGTCGAAAGCTACGGTACCAACAATCAATAATTTACCCACTTAACACTAAATTTGGTGCAAATATAAGGGTAACTTTTGGAGTTTTTGATGTCTAAGCCAAAAGAATTAAAGGCTTTGCTTTACCTAGAGACCTGCCGCTTTAAATTGACTAAGCCGCTGTAAACCCAACATCTGTTTTTAAAGTATGTCCTTTGGCGGCTGCCACGGCCAGCGCATCGCAACGTTCGTTTTGCGGATGATTGTTATGCCCTTTAATCCACTTAAAACGAACCCTGTGCTTTTTGGCTTCCGTTAAAAACTTCCTCCAAAGATCTTCATTCTTCTTTCCCTTAAAGCCGGTTTGTTCCCAACGCGATAGCCATTTTTTTTCCACCGCATCCACCAAATACTTAGAATCGGTAAATACGGTAATCGTAAGGTTTTCTTTTTTAAGTTTGGCCAAGGCCTCTATAACCGCCATAAGCTCCATCCTGTTGTTCGTCGTATGCTTAAACCCCTCTGAAAATTCCTTACGGTACGGTTTACCCACCCATTCCATAACAATACCGTAACCCCCGGGTCCGGGATTACCTAAGGCGCTGCCATCGGTATAAATATGTACATCAGACATTGCCATATAACACGTTTTCTATAAACTTTGGATAGTGTACATACTCTAATTGATGTACCTTTTCTGCAATCTGCATGGCGCTATCATTGAGGTCTATTTGGGTGGTAACCTGACCTATTATAGCACCCTCATCATAGTTTTCATTCACGTAATGTACCGTAATTCCGGTTTCATTTTCTTGGTTGTCTTTTACAGCCTGATGCACGTGCATGCCATACATTCCTTTGCCACCATATTTAGGCAACAAAGCCGGATGAATATTGACAATTTTCTTAGGAAATGCTCGAATTATATGTTCCGGTATTTTCCATAAAAAACCGGCCAATACAATTACATCTGGATTAAATGTCTTTACTACAGAAAGGATACAGTCCGACTCGTAAAAAGATGTCCTATTAAAGCACAATGAGCTAATTTTAAGTCTATTGCATCGATCTAAAACTAAGGCTTCTCTATTATTTGTAAAAACACAATCAATAACTACTTCCTTGTTTTTACTAAAATAATTGCTAATGTTTTCAACATTAGATCCGGAACCTGAAGCAAAAAGAACAATATGTTTCATGCATTTGGGTGCTTAAAAGTCAATTTTTTTGTGCTAAATTAGTACTCTTACATTTATATTTATTAAATTACCGTACATTTTGCCGACTAATGGTGTTATTAATCCAAAGTTTTTTATTTTTGCCAACAAATTAAATTTAAAAACCAATAATATTATGTCAGACATTGCATCACGAGTTAAAGCTATCATCGTAGACAAATTAGGTGTAGATGAAAATGAAGTGGTATCAGAAGCTAGCTTTACTAACGACTTAGGGGCAGATTCATTGGATACTGTTGAACTGATTATGGAATTTGAAAAAGAATTCGATATTCAAATTCCGGACGACCAAGCAGAGAACATCGCAACAGTCGGTCAGGCTATCAGTTATATAGAAGAAGCGAAGTAATTTATGTTCTTTTAGTAGAATTTTGAAAATTATCCATGAGGTAATCAGTCCGCATGGATAATTTTTTTTAATTTACGCTGGGCTTGATTATTAATTTAAATGTAGTCTAATGCAATTAAAGAGAGTAGTAGTTACAGGCTTAGGGGCATTAACCCCCATTGGAAACACCGTAAAGGCATATTGGGAAGGGCTAGAACACGGTAAAAGTGGCTCGGCCAATATTACCTATTACGATACCGAAAAGTTTAAAACGAAGTTTGCTTGTGAACTAAAAAACTACAATTCCGAAGATTTTTTTGATCGAAAGGAAGCTCGCAAATTAGATAAGTTTACGCAGTATGCGTTAGTGTCCTCCGATGAAGCCATACGTGATTCAGGATTAGACCTAAATGAACTTGATAAATTTCGTGTAGGTGTCATTTGGGGTGCCGGTATTGGCGGGTTAGAAACCTTTCAAAACGAAATGTTGAACTTTGCTCAAGGAGACGGAACACCAAGATTTAATCCTTTCTTTATTCCTAAAATGATAGCCGACATTGCCCCGGGAAATATCTCCATAAAGCACGGTTTCATGGGGCCAAACTATACTACCGTTTCGGCTTGTGCCTCCTCTGCAAACGCTATCATCGATGCCCTTAACTATATTCGATTGGGATACTGCGATGTTATTGTGAGTGGTGGTAGTGAAGCAGCGGTAACCATTGCAGGTATGGGAGGTTTTGGTGCCATGCATGCCCTTTCTACCAGAAATGAAAGTCCCGAAACGGCTTCGCGACCCTTTGATGCTACTAGAGACGGGTTTGTTTTGGGTGAGGGTGCCGGTGCGCTCATCTTGGAAGAATACGAACATGCCAAAGCTAGAGGCGCAAAAATTTATGCCGAAGTCGCCGGAGGTGGCTTGTCTAGCGATGCCTACCACATGACTGCTCCTCATCCGGAAGGAATAGGGGTAGTTCGCGTTATGGAGAATTGTTTGCGAGATGCTGGACTTAGGCCAGAGGATGTAGATACCATAAATACGCACGGCACATCTACCCCTTTGGGTGATGTGGCAGAACTAAAAGCCATAACGCAGGTTTTTGGGGCACATGCCAAACATATCAATATCAATTCTACCAAATCCATGACCGGACATTTGCTGGGAGCAGCAGGAGCCATAGAGGCTATCGCTTCCATTTTAGCCATGGAACATGGCGTGGTGCCGCCCACCATAAACCATACCGCGGTAGATCCAAATATAGATCCGAGTCTAAATTTAACCCTTAACAAGGCACAAAAAAGAGACGTTACGGTAGCCCTAAGTAATACGTTTGGCTTTGGTGGTCATAATGCGTGTGTCATTTTTAAAAAAATAAGTTAAGGATCACATGAATTTTCCCTCCAATATATTTAATTCCCACTCTAAAGAAGATGGGGATTTTTTTTTGGAAATAAAGAAAATTTTGGGATTTAAACCCAAAAAACTGGAAATATACCAACGTGCCTTTTTGCACCGTTCCTTAAACAAAAAAGATGCACAAGGGATTCCTATGAGTTACGAACGCTTAGAATTTTTAGGAGATGCCATGTTGGGAACAATCATCTCTAAATTCCTTTACAAAGAAGTACCGGAAGGCGATGAAGGTTACCTTACCAAAATGCGATCCAAAATTGTAAGTAGAGAACATCTCAATGAATTAGGGAAAGACCTAAACCTTATTAAGTTTGTGGAGAGCAAAATTCCAAAATCGCACTTTGGCGACAATATATATGGCAATGTGTTCGAGGCGCTCATTGGTGCCATTTGCTTAGATAGAGGTTATGATTATTGCGAGCAATTTATAAACAAAAGAGTCATTGAACCCTATGTCGATATTGAGCAACTTGAAGGAAAAGTGATTAGCTACAAAAGCTTGGTGATAGAGTGGTGTCAAAAACAAAAAAAAAGTTTTCATTACGACATCTATGACGACACGGGCAATGACATTGTAAAGCATTTTGCCGTAAAACTTTCGATTTCTAACAAGATTATCGCAAAAGCTAGAGCTACATCCAAAAAAAAAGCAGAAGAAAGAGCCTCCAAAAGGGCCTATTTTGCACTACAAGATAAAATGAAAAATACCTAACCGCACCAGATGTTAAACTTAGCCCAAATAAAACAACGGCTACCCTATAAGCAGGTAGCACACTAGGCTATTTTCGTTATTAATCCTATCTTTACCTTTTAGATTGTAAAATGGCGGCAATCCATAAAATTTTAACTAATTCACTTACAGTAGACACATCATACGTGCTCATCGCCTTGCATAGTGATTTGGACGATTATGCCATAGCCTATGGATTGAATGCTTTTCTAGGATCTGCCTTAACACGATGTAGAACGGATTTGGATTTAACTGAAGATCTCTCTTTTCCGGCTTTTGAGTGGCACGATCAATTTAATGACACCGTGTGGTATCTGTTTAAAAACGAGAGTATTCAACAACTTAACACTATAGAAACCGGTCTTTTTAAGGATGAAGTATCAGTAAAAAAAACGCCCTTACTACCAGAATTTAAAGTAGCAGACTATTTTTTAAAAATTGAAAATGATGAAACCGATGCCGCAGAAGCCATATTGCAGTCTCTTTTAAAAATTCCCAACATAGTAACCGCATACACCGTACCTTTAAGCAAAATAAAATCAAAAAATAATTTAATTTTTCCATAGAATGCCAAATCAAAAGAAAACCAAAATAGTGGCCACATTAGGGCCAGCAACCAGTTCTAGGCAAGTACTAAAAGACATGATTCTTGCCGGTGTGGATGTGTTTCGCATAAACTTTTCGCACGCAGACTACAACGACGTAGCAGAACGTATTAAAATGATTCGGGAGCTTAGCGAAGAATTAGAAGCGAACACCTCGATTCTTGCAGATCTTCAAGGCCCCAAATTGCGTGTTGGTGTCATGGCAGAAGAAGTTTTTGTTTCCCCAGGTGATGAAATCACCTTTGTAACCGGCAAAGCCTTTGAGGGAAATGCAGAAAAAGTCTATATGAACTATGCTACTTTTCCTAAGGATGTAAATCCCGGGGAACGTGTTTTGTTAGATGACGGCAAGCTTATATTTGAAGTTATTGCTACCAACAGAGACAATGAAGTAAAAGCAAAGGTTATACAAGGAGGTCCTTTAAAATCAAAAAAAGGAGTTAATTTACCCAATACCAATGTATCTCTCCCTGCCCTGACCGAAAAGGATATAAAAGATGCTATTTTTGCTATTTCACAGAAAGTAGATTGGTTGGCGCTTTCATTTGTTCGTTTTAGTCAAGACCTAATAGATCTTCAGAATTTGATTAAAGAACATGCAGATTACAAAATACCCATTATTGCCAAGATTGAAAAACCAGAAGCCGTAGAAAACATTGATAAAATAGTAGCCTATTGCGATGGCCTTATGGTAGCACGAGGAGACTTGGGTGTAGAAGTGCCCGCAGAACAAGTCCCTTTAATTCAGAAACAATTGGTGCTACGAGCCAAAAAAGCAAGAATTCCGGTCATTATTGCGACCCAAATGATGGAAACCATGATTACCAGTTTAACCCCAACCCGAGCGGAGGTGAATGATGTAGCCAATTCTGTTATGGACGGTGCCGATGCGGTCATGTTATCCGGAGAAACATCGGTAGGAAATTATCCTGTTCAAGTAATACAAAAAATGGCAAGCATTTTGGCTGCCGTAGAAAACTCCAGTTTAATTCGCGTTCCTTTAGAGCCGCCACAAATTAGAACCAAACGCTATATTACCAAGTCTGTCTGTTATCATGCAGCCATCATGGCCAATGAAATACAGGCCAAAGCGATATCTACTTTAACCAATAGCGGCTATACGGCCTTTCAAATATCTGCATGGCGACCTAACGCACACATTTTAGTATTTACCTCTAACAGAACCATTTTAACGCAACTCAATCTTTTATGGGGGGTACGTGCCTTTTATTATGACAAATTTGTTTCTACCGACGAAACTATAGAGGATGTAAACGGTATGGCCTGCAAAAAAGGCTTTTTAGAAGTGGGCGATATGCTTATCAGTTTGGCTGCAATGCCAATTAAAGATAAGGGAATGGTAAACACCCTAAGAGTAACCGAAATTGAGACATGTAACTTTTAATTAGGGAAGAATACCGCCCTGTACGAATAGCTCACCTTACTGTAAGGTGAGTTTTTTTTGCTATGCCACTTCCTTTTCAAAAGCAATAAAATTGACCAATTCGCCTGCACTATCAAAAACAGGCTCTCCTTTAATCCAACAATTATAAGAAGTTCCATTTTTTCTATAGTTAAGAATAGTAGCTTCAAAGGGAATTCTATTTCGAACGGCTAACCCAATGCTAGCCAAAGTGGATTTACAGGTTCCTTTGCCTTGAAACAGTTTAGGTTTTTTACCCAATACTTCAGCAGGCCGATATCCGTTCATTAGAAACATATTCTGCGTGGCATACACAATGTCTAGCAATGGGTTGGTTACTACAACAATTTGTTTGCTTTCCAGGAGCTCGGTTTGATTCGGAATAGGATAATCCCATTTGTTCTTTTTTGCCAATTCCGAAAGAAGCACCACATCAGAACCGTGTTTATAAATCTGATCAAGAGTATCCTGATAAAAATCCCATGAAAGCAACGGCAACCCCTTAATATCCTGACGGGCATAGTATTGGTTCGCTGCCAAATTATAAGCATCTAAATTTTTCATTGAAAGCGAAAGGATTACTTAATAAATAAAGATCAAAGGTGAATAAAATATTGGAAACTATAGTTTTTGTTGAAATATTTAACATTAATGTTTAACAAAATAGCGATTTGTAGCCATTTCACCTCGACAAAAATGAATAAAAAAGCGATTTAAAAATCGAATAGCAATTGTACTTGAAGTGGTCTTTCTGCCTCGGAAACCCTTTTACCGGTATTTAGCTGCCCCAAAGAAATTCCCAACAAGCGCACCGAATTATCCATCTTTTCTTGATAGAGCAAATCTTTGGCAGTTTCCAAAATAAGAGCCTCATCCGAGATAAAATAGGGTACGGTTTTGCTTCTGGTTTGCAGGGTAAAATCGCTGTACTTAATTTTTAAGGTCACTGTTTTTCCGGCGATATTGTGCTTCTTTAGACGCTGCGCCAATTCTTTCGCAATCTGCGTCAAGCGTTCTACCATAAAAATCTCGCTGCTTAAATTTACATCAAAGGTTCGTTCTGCGCCTACCGACTTAGGTAGGCTATTTGGTTTTACTTCACTCTTGTGCGTTCCGCGAACAACATCGTAGTAATACATACCACTTTTGCCAAAGTGTGTTTCTAAAAACTTCAAGGACTTCGATTTAAGATCTGCTCCTGTAAAAATACCCAATTGATACATTTTATCTGCCGTTACCTTACCTACTCCGTAAAATTTACGAATATCCAGATTTTCCAAAAACAAAGGCACCTCTTCCGGATTTATAGTTTTTTGTCCGTTGGGTTTGTTGTAATCGCTAGCTACTTTGGCGACAAATTTATTAATTGAAATGCCTGCAGAGGCGGTTAGCCCAATATCTTCATAGATGCGCTTCCGTATCTCCGTTGCAATAAGACTTGCCGAAGGATTCCCCTTTTTGTTTTCGGTAACATCTAAATAGGCCTCGTCCAAAGACAGTGGCTCTACCAAATCGGTATACTCTAAAAATATGCGCCTAATTTGCATAGAAATTTCCTTGTAGCGCTGAAATCGTGGTTTAATAAACAGAAGCTCCGGGCAGTTTTTTCTAGCCAAATAGCCACTCATCGCACTACGTACGCCAAATTTACGCGCCTCATAACTTGCCGCAGCAACAACGCCTCTATGCTCTCCGCCGCCAACGGCGATAGGTTTCCCTTTCAAAGCAGGATTGTCTAACTGCTCTACAGACGCATAAAAAGCATCCATATCTACATGAATAATTTTTCGTATTGGAAAATCAAAAGTCACACCCAAATTTAAACTATATTTAACTATATGAACAAAGTAACCCAAACAGCTATACTCTTGGGAGCCACCGGCCTTACAGGGGGCTTACTTTTGCACAAATTATTAAAAGATAATTCCTTTTCTAAGGTTACCGTTTTTTCTAGAAAACCACTAGCAATAACCCACGGCAAATTAGAAGTGCATCTCATAGATGTGCTACAATTACAAGAATATGCCACAATTTTTTATGCAGATGTCGTCTATTGTTGTATAGGCAGCACGAAGAAAAAAACACCTGACCATGAAGTTTACCGAGCTATTGATTATGGTATTCCGGTAGCGGCCGCCCAACTTTGTAAAAAGAACGGAATTCCTGTTTTTATAGTTGTTTCTGCCCTTGGGGCAGATGTGAAAAGCACCATTTTTTATAGTCGAATTAAAGGTGAAATGGAAGAAAAGGTATTGGCCATGCACATAGAAAAAACACATATATTGCAGCCCTCTTTAATTGCAGGTAATAGAGAAGAGCGCAGAAGCGTAGAATGGATATCTATCCAAATGATGAAATTGTTAAATTACATGTTAGTGGGTTCTTTAAAAAAATACCGGAGCATTTCTCCGGAGGTAATAGCGGATTGCATGCTCTGGCTTACAAAAAATTCATTTCCTTGGAGCCGTATTGCATCAGATCAAATTGGGCACATTGTACAAACACATAAAGAACTGTAGTGATAGAAAACGGATGTCTTTTAAATACTTACTTGTAAATTAAAATACCTTGTGATAGAGATAGAACGTAAATTTTTAGTCCTTTCCGAAGACTATAAGCAACAAGCCACCACTAAAATTTCAATGGTACAAGGGTTTCTAAATACGGATGCCCAACGAACGGTACGTGTTAGAGTAATGGGAAATAAAGGGTTCCTTACGGTAAAAGGGAAATCTTCAGAAAATGGCACCACGCGTTTTGAATGGGAAAGGGAAATTTCGCTAGAAGATGCACGGCAACTTTTACCTTTGTGTGAAGACTTTATCTTAGATAAAACGCGGTATATCGTCCCATTTGGAGGTCATACATTTGAAGTAGATGCGTTTCATGGGGTACATAAAGGTCTTGTAATTGCAGAAATAGAGTTACAGAGCGAGGACGAAGCGTTTGAAAAACCGGATTGGTTGGGACAAGAAGTTACGGGAGATGTTCAATACTACAATTCAGAATTGAGTAAGAGAAAGCATCTTTAATTCATCTAAGCAATATTCTTAATTTATGCCAATTATTGCCATCCTCCACCCAGAGCCCGGTACAAAGTAACAATGGATTGTAATTGCTGTAATTTGTTGTCTACCACATTAAGTTCGGCGTTGAGTGCATTTTGTCTGGCTGTTAATAAGTCTAAATAGGTTCCAAAACCATTGTTTAACAATACTTCAGAATGTACTTCAGCTTGCCTGAGTGCCGCCACTTCTTTTTGACGAAATTCAAACTTTCTGCTTTCGGCATCAAACTCAAATAGCGCATCAGAAACCTCTTTACCCGCCGTCAATAACGTTTTTTGAAAATTTAAAAGACTCTGTTGCTGTTGTGTTTTGGCTTGTTCGTATTGTGTTCTAATTTGTCTTCTGTTAAAAATTGGTTGGGTAATTCCACCGACTAGCGTAGAAAAAATTGAACCCGAACTAAACCATTGATCGAAGCCTAGGCTTTGAAATCCGCTGGTGGCAGAAAATGTGAACGAGGGGTAAAAACTACTCTCCGCTACATTCGTTAATTCAAAAGCATTTACAAGATTATATTCTGCCGCAATTACATCGGGCCTATTTCTCAACAACAGGGCTGAAAATCCAAGGCTCAATTCCGGATTCAGCTGTTGTTCTTCCAATGTACTGCGTTCAATTTCTTGAGAAGGTTTTCCCAATAAGATGCTCAGTAGGTTTTCTGACCAAAATATATTCTTTTCAATATCTATTAAAAGCGCTTGTGCATTATATAGCTGTGCCGCAGTTTGATCTACCGCTACCTGATTAACATTTCCTGCCTCTTTCAACGCTTTAATGGTTTCTAAACTTTTTATTCTATTTTCAATGGTTTCTCTCGTAATTCTTGCCTGTTCATCAAGAGCCAATAGTTGGTAATAAGAGATCGTAATCTGCGCTATCAGTTGCGTTTTTATGGCCTGATGACTTGCCACCTGATGCAAATAATTGGCTTGAGCCGCCCTTTTGGTACTTCGTATTTTTCCCCAAATATCTGCTTCCCAAGACAAAACGCCGGAAAACTCATATTGATCTAAGGCGCCACTAAAAAAGGAACCAAACTGGCTATTTCTTGCCAACTCCAGATGGGTTAGCGTGCCTCTTGTGGTAAGGGAGGGTAAATATCCGGCCTTTCCTTGCTTTACAAGAGCGTCCGCAGCTACGATCTGTTGCAAGGCAATACGAACATCTAGATTATGTAACAAGCCTTCTTCTATATACCCCGAAAGATAGGGGTCTGTAAACAATTGCTTCCAAGAGAGTGACGCCATGGAAATGCTGTCTTTAGGAAGTTGGTCTGTTCGGTATAAATTGTTGATTTCATTTAAACTGGGTCGCTCATAATTTTTAGAAACAATACAAGATTGAACAGTACCTAGGATAAACACCAAGGGAAATGAAAAAAAGAAATATTTCTTCATAAATAGTACCGTCATTTTGAAGGGTTATTTCTAGGTTCTACGGCTTTTGGAACCCCCGTAATGCGCTCTTGAAGATGCTGAAAAACGATAAATAGGACAGGAATTATAAAAAGTCCAAAAATGGTACCTATAAGCATTCCGCCCGCAGCACCGGTTCCTATAGAATTGTTTCCGGCGGCTCCCACGCCTTTTGCGAGAACTAGCGGCATCAATCCTAAAATAAAAGCAAAAGAGGTCATTAAAATAGGCCGTAAACGCGCTTTAGCTGCCTGAATGGCGGATTCTGCCAAAGAGAGTCCCTGGCGTCTGCGCTGCAAGGCAAACTCTACAATAAGAATAGCATTTTTGGCTAGAAGACCAATAAGCATAATAAGCGCTATTTGAAAATAGATGTTATTTTCTTGACCGGAAAATTTTGTGGTTAAAAAGGCCCCCGCAACCCCAATTGGAAGGGAAAGCAACACCGCAAACGGCACTAAATAACTTTCGTATTGGGCAGCAAGAAAAAAGTAAACAAACACAATACTCAATAAAAATATGACGCCTGCCTGTCCTGCTGAGGCAATCTCCTCGCGGGTAATGCCTGAAAAGGCAACTTCATAATTGTTGGGCAAATAGGATTTAGCCACTTCATTTACGGCATTAATGGCGTCTCCGGAACTATATCCGGGGTTTGCTGCCCCATTAATGGTAACGGAGTTAAAAAGATTAAATCGATTTACCGTTTGCGGGCCATACACTCTATTTAAAGTAACAAATTCCGAAATAGGAGCCATTTGTCCTTGGTTATTCTTAACAAACATACTATTGAGGCTTGCCGCATCCTTCCTTTCACTGGGCTCGGCCTGAACCACCACTCTGAATTGTTTCCCGAAACGGCTGAAATCTGTAGCAAAGAAGCCACCGATATAGACCTGTAAGGTAGCTAAAATACTGCTTACACTAACCCCCGCTTCCTTTGTTTTGGGAATATTAATTTCCATTTCCAACTGCGGAAAATTAGTACTGAACGAATTGGATGCGAAGGCAACTTCCGGTCTTTCTACAAGCGCATTTACAAAATCTATGGCCGTATCATCTAATTCCTTTAATGTTCCTGCACTGCGATCCATCAACTGCACTTCAAAACCGTCTGAAGTACCAAAACCTGGAATACTTGGTGGGGTAAAAAAGATAATCTTCGCTTCGGCTAAATTCGCTGTTTTGGAAGTTAATTCCGCAATAATTCCTTGAATGGAAGTATTGTCGGTTTCTCTTTCTGACCAATCTTCGAGAATAATGAACCCCAAGGCATACGAACTGCCTGCTCCCGAAAAAAAGTTTCGTCCATTAATCAAGGAAGCGGTTCGTATTCCTTCTACCGATTTCATTATTTCATACAATTCCTGGGTTACGCTGTAGGTTCTATCCAAAGAAGCGCCTTGAGGAAGGTCTATATTAATAAAAATAACGCCACGGTCTTCCGCAGGAACAAATCCGCTTGGCGTCGTATTGTTTGCCCAAACAATACCGAGAATGGCAATTAATAACCCCAATGCCGTAATCCACTTATGCGTAACAAGAAAATCTAATGATTTAATATATTTCTTTGTAGTAGCATCAAAGCCCGTATTAAAAGCCATATAGAACCGTTGAAGAAAGCCTTTCTTCTTGTCTTCTTCTTTATGTGGTTTTAAGAAGATAGCACATAAGGCCGGACTTAAGGTAAGCGCATTTACGGCGGAAATAAGAATGGCTACGATAAGGGTAACGCCAAATTGCTCATAAAACACCCCTGAAGGCCCTTTGATAAAAGTAATGGGAATAAAAACGGCGGCCATAACCAACGTTATAGAAATAATGGCGCCACTTATCTCGCTCATGGCCGAAACGGTTGCCTCCTTTGCCGAACTGTAACCTTGTTCCAATTTTGCATGTACCGCCTCCACTACTACAATGGCATCATCAACAACAATTCCGATAGCCAAAAGAAGTGCAAATAGGGTAAGTAAGTTGATAGAATACCCTAAAAGTCCGAGAAAAAAGAAGGTTCCAATAATTGCAACAGGAACGGCTATGGCCGGTATAAGGGTAGATTTTAAATCTTGTAAGAATAAAAATACCACTAAAAATACGAGCAAGAAGGCTTCAATTAACGTAGTTTTTACCTTATCAATAGACGCGGTAAGAAATTTATTGGTGTCGTAATTGATGAGATAATCTACGCCTTCCGGGAATCGCTTTTTTAAGCTTTCGAGGGTTACGTACAATTCTTCTATAATTTCCTGAGCATTAGAGCCCGGAGTTTGGAACACTCCGAAATTGATACTCGGGTTTCCCTTAGAGCGCGAAATAGAGGTGTATGAAAAAGCATCCAGTTCAACTTTAGCAATATCCCTTAGAAGTAAGAACTGCCCGTTGTTTAATGCCTTGATAATAATATTTTCATATTCCTCAGCTGTTTTGTATCTCCCTTTATATTTAATTACATACTCAAAAGATTCTCCAATATTTTGCCCCAACGATCCGGCTGCGGCTTCTAAGCTCTGTTCTCCAATGGCACCAATTACATCTGCTGTGGTAACGCCAAATGATGCTAATTTAACAGGATCTATCCATACCCTCATTGCATAGTCTTTTGCTCCAAAGACAGTTAACGCCCCAACACCATTAATACGCTGTATTTCGGGTTTTATGTTAATATTGAGATAATTCTGAATATAGGTATCATCATATTCAGGGTTCGTGGAGAGCAAGGCTACATACATTAATGCCGAACTCTGTTGCTTTTGGGTAATTATTCCGGCGCGAATTACTTCAGAAGGGAGTAAGGCATTAGCCCGCGAAACCCGATTTTGCACGTTTACCGCTGCGATATCCGGATCGGTACCTTGTTCAAAAAACACCGTAATGGTTGCACTACCCGTATTACTGGCAGAGGAAGTAAGGTAGGTCATCCCTTCTACGCCATTAATTTGCTCTTCTATAGGAATAACTACACTTTCTAAAATAGTCTCGGCATTGGCGCCGGGAAAACTAGCGGTAACCTGAACCGTAGGTGGTGCAATATCGGGGTATTGTGTAACCGGAAGCGTACTAAGTCCAAGAACGCCTAAGAGCACAAGAATTATGGATATCACGGTGGAAAGTACCGGTCTCTCTATAAAAGTTTTTAACATCTTTTTTTATTTAAAAACCGTTTGAAAAGAATTGATAATGCTATCCATACTTGTAGGTTGGGGAATAATTTTCATTCCGGGTCTTGCTTTTCCAAGCCCTTTTGCCAATATCTCATCTCCCTCTGCTAATCCTTCAATTATAGATAGCCCATTTACCTCAGCTATTTCTATCACGGATCTTGTGACCAATGAATCTCCTTTAACCAGATACACTAATTTCTTGCCTTGTTGTTCAAAGGTAGACATGGTAGGAATGGCCAAAACGTTTACGTAATTTTTAGGGAGTTTTATAGTGGCGCTACTGCCATTTCTCAAATAGCCTTTGGGATTATTAAATGTTGCACGAAAATTTACCGTTCCGGTACTCGGATTTACTCCTCCTGTGATGGACTCTATGGTGCCGGTTTCCTCATAAAAAGAACCATCGGCTAAAACCAATTGTACCGGCGGAATATGTTTGGCCTTTTCATCCAAAGAACTGCCTTCCAAACTTTTCAAAAAACCAATGACGTCTTTTTCGTTCATGGCAAAGTAAACATATACTTTTTCTATACTTGAAACAGTAGTTAACGGCAGGGGGTCATTGGCACTTACCAGGTTACCTTTTCGATAAGAAATAGTCCCCACTACCCCATCCACCGGACTTTTTATATTGGCATAGTCAATATTTGCCACAACACTTTGGTAGGCGCTTTTTGCCTGCTCAAGATTCGCTTTTGCAGTTTCTAATTGTACGTTGCTAATAATATCTTTTTCAACCAATGGAGCTAATTTGTTTACTTCTACCTGAGCAGCATTAATACGCGCTTTTGCAGCAGCTGCATCTTGAGTTAAGGATTGGGTTTCTAATCTAAATAGCAATTGCCCCTTTTTTACTTGCCGTCCTTCATCTACCAAAACATCAATAATATATCCCGGGATTTTAGCTCTAACCTGACTATTTACAAGCCCCTCCACACTTGCCGGATATGATGTAAAACTTTCAGTGGATGTTTGAATTACCTTGACCGTAGGAAAAGGTGATGCTTTTTGAGTAATATCGCCTTTGTCGGAATTTCCGCAGCTACTCAAAAGGGCTATACAAAAAGAGTATACGAATATTGATGCCGATTTCATTTTGCTTGGTTGTTTATCGCTCTGTGAACAGGAAATCGAAAGGTTAATTGGAACGTACTGTATTTCAAATACTACTTTGATTGTTAAAGCGAACCACAAAAGTACGATTGGCGTTGCTTCTAAATAAAGAAGGATAGTTAATAGAATGTTAAAACCTTATGTTATGGCTCTTGTGTAACAACAGAGGCTTTATTAATTTGGGAATACCCGGTTTAATACTGTATTTTTAAAACAAATTAGAGGCTTATGATGATCCATCATTTGGGTGAAGAAGGTTCCATATTAAATCGATTTATAGCCGAATTGAGAGCTGTTCATACACAAAACGACCCCATGCGATTTCGCCGTAATATAGAACGTGTCGGGGAAATTTTAGGCTATGAAATGAGTAAAACCCTTAACTACAAGACGGAAACTGTTATTACCCCACTGGGAAATAAGGAAATAGAACTGCCCGATTCTAATTTGGTACTCTGCTCGGTGTTACGCGCCGGTTTACCTTTGCACCAAGGGCTTTTAAATTATTTTGATACGGCGGAAAATGGGTTTATATCCGCTTTCCGGAAGCATCGTGGAGACGAGGACGCTTTTGAAGTAATAGTGAATTATTTTGCTGCACCCGTATTAACCAATAAAATATTAATCCTGACAGATCCTATGCTGGCTACAGGAAAAACACTAGAGAACGTGTTGAAAGCCATAAACAAACATGGAACCCCGAAACAAATACACCTTGTTTCGGTCATTGGCTCTACAACAGGAATAGCACACATTACCCCTATTTTCCCGGAAAATACGCACTTGTGGATCGCAGCCATCGATGAAGAACTTTCTACAAAAGGCTACATTGTTCCCGGTTTGGGTGATGCAGGAGATTTGGCCTTTGGTGAAAAGCTGTGATACCCCAGAGTTTTTTCAATAGTTCTAATTGCTATGGCGGCGTTTCATCCATTTTACCCCTTCATACCAGACGACCGAAACAAATCCGGTTGCGATGCTTATCAGCAAGGTACTACCATATAAGGGTTCAAATTGAAAAAATTGCGATAGGGGTCTAACCACTACTAAAAGTACTGTAAGCGCCAAAGTTACCCCAATAATAATAGGTACTAAGGTATTTTTATAGCGCAGCGTGGTTATAATACTGTAGTAAAATGATCTGTTCACCAGAGTTAAAAACAGGTTTGCCGTAATTAATACGATAAATACCATAGTGCGTGTTACATTCTCATTCAAATCGTTATATACAGCGTATTGATAAACCCCTAGAGCGCCTAATGCAATAACCAAACCTTGTACAATACTGGTAACTAATTCTTTCCAATTAAAAAAAGTAGTTGCAAAAGGACGCGGTTTTTGCACCATCGTATTTTTCTCCATAGGTTCGTTTTCATAAATAATAGAGCATGTAGGGCCCATTATCAGTTCTAATAAAATAATATGTGCCGGTGTAAAAATATTGGGGTATAGCCAACCTAAGGTCAAAGGCATCAAAACCGTAAGTATAATGGGTATATGTATTGAGATAATATATTGAATGGCCTTTTTTAGATTTGAATATATTTTCCGTCCCATGGCAATGGCATCGACCATTTTTGCCAAATCATCTTCTACCAAAATTAATGAGGCTGCTTGTTTTGCAATTTCGGTTCCTTTTTTGCCCATGGCAATCCCTATATGAGCCGCTTTAAGTGCCGGCCCGTCATTAATGCCGTCTCCGGTCATGGCTACAATTTCATTATTGGCTTTAAGGGCATTAATGATTCTGAGCTTTGCCTCCGGAAACATGCGGGTAAATACGGACGTCTTGCACACCTTTTCTTGCAATTCAGCATCGCTTAATTGCATGAGTTCATCTCCAGATATAGACGTGTCATAGCCTTTAAACCCTATTTGTTGCGCAATGGCAGAAGTCGTTGCCGCATTATCTCCCGTAATTAATTTTACCACAATTCCCGCAGCATCAAAGTCTTGCAACACCTTTTTAATATTCTGTTTAGGAGGGTCATAGAACGCTACCAAACCCTTAAACTGGAACTGCAAAGCTTGTTGTTCTTTCGGAAAATGAGCACTAGAGTTATGACCTTCGGCAACACCTAATAAACGATACCCCTTTTTACCTAGCTGAGAAATGGCTTCTGTTATCTTATTTTTATCAGTATCAGATACCGGTGCAATGTTTAAAAATGCCTCTGGGGCGCCCTTGGCTGCAATAATCCTTTCACCTGTGCTACCCTGAAAAATATGTGTCATCATTGGTGGTTTTCCTCCCAAAGGATACTCATGGATCATTTTAAAATGTGGTCGCTCATCTTTATTTGCCAATTTAGAATACGCCTCGTGTAAGGCAATCTCCATAGGATCGAACGGGATGGGTTCACTGGCCCACATGGCAAGCGTAACTATTTCTTTTGCAGTAAACGACAAATTGGTTGATGGGTCTACTATTTTATTGGCAGCCAGATCATAGAGTTTCACCAAACTCATTTTGTTTTCCGTTATGGTTCCGGTTTTATCGCTACAAATTACCGTAGCACTCCCTAAGGTTTCTACTGTTTTCATTTGTTTTACTACAATCCCCATTTTCATGAGTCGCCATGCCCCCAATGCCATAAAGGTGGTAAAAGCCACCGGAATTTCTTCCGGTAAAATACTCATGGCCAGCGTAAGTGCTTGCAGTAAACTATGTAAAACTGTTCCGGAATTGAGAAAATTAATCCCCCAAACCAGCAGAAAAACAACACCCCCAATAAAGGCCATTTTCTTTACAAAATTTGAAATTTGTATTTCTAAAGGTGTTTTTTCTTCCTTTATGTCCTCTAAACTTTGCCCTATTTTTCCTAAGGCAGTAGCGTTGCCAACAGCCTTAATGGTTACAATAGCCAAACCACTGGTTACCGTAGTACCGCTAAAGACATTATTTTCTTTACTTTCAGCGTCTTTATATACCGCAAGTGATTCTCCGGTAAGCAAGGATTCGTTTACCGAAAAGTCGTTAGAGTGCACAATAACGCCATCTGCGGAAATAATGACACCTTCTTCTACGATAAGAGAATCGCCCACTACAAGTTCTTCGTTAGCGAGCTCACGGATGTCCCCGTTTCGGATTACCTTGCAGTAAGGTTGTGTAAAGATTTTTAATTTTTCTAAGGCATTTCTGCTGCGAGAGTCCTGATATAAGGAGATGGAAGCCACTAAAAGAATCGCCACCGATAAAAACAAGCCATCTCCTAAATTACCACTAATAAAATATATGGTAGCGGCAACAAACAATAGGACCACCATAGGTTCCTTAGCACTGCTTTTTAGTGCGTTTAAAAAGCTATTTTCCTTTTTATAATCCAGCCGGTTTCTTCCGTGTGTTTCTCGCGATTGAATTACCTCTGCATCGGATAAGCCTTTTATATCGAAATTATGAATAGACATGGTAATTGTTGTTCTTTTACGTACTACATGAGTGGCTTGATACACATAAAAAAGGGGTTCAGGTTCCATTGCCTGACATAGCAGTACCCTCCCATAAAATAAACTTATGACAAAAGCCCAAACGCCTGTTTGGCAATCTCCAGTTCTTCATTGGTGGGCACTACTAAAATCTTTACGCGCGCATCCGTTGCATTAATTTCGCGCAGTGTCTTATGTGGCTCCCTATTTTTACCTTCGTCCAAAATAATTCCTAAATAGTCCATATCCCGACAAATCATAGCCCGCAATACGCTAGAGTTTTCACCAATGCCCGCCGTAAAAATAAGCGCATCTAGGCCGTTAAGTACCGCAACATATGCCCCAATATATTTTTTAACACGGTACGCATTCATTTCCAAAGCCAATCTACACACATCGTCTCCATTGGCCGCATGTGTTTGTATCTCTCTTAAATCGGCATATCCGGTAAGTCCCAGCATCCCGCTTTTTTTTATTAAAAGTGTATTCACCTCCTCCAAACTATAGCCCAATGTGTGTACCAGATAAAAAATGATAGCGTGGTCTATATCGCCACTTCTAGAACCCATAATGAGCCCATTAGAAGGCGTAAATCCCAAACTATGATCTACACTTTGGCCATTGGCTACTGCTGTAATACTGCAGCCGTTTCCCAAATGTACGGTGATAATTTTTGAAGCTTTCTTTTGCAAATACGCACGTGCTTGTTCAGAAACATATTTATGACTGGTACCGTGAAATCCGTACAGTTGAATGCCGTGATCCTTATAAAATTCATTAGGAATCGCATATTTCTTTGCTTTTTCTGGAATAGTTTGATGAAAGGCAGTATCAAAAACAGCCACCTGATGCGCTTTTGGAAAAACCTGTTCTGCTAAAATAATGCCTTCTAAATTATGGGGGTTGTGCAAGGGAGCCAACGCAGAAAGCTCGTGTATTTTTTGTTTCACCGCCACATCAATCAAGGTGCTATTAGAAAAAGTAGTGCCTCCATGTACAACTCTATGCCCTACCACATCAATTTCGGCCGCGTTTTTAATAATGCCGTGCATCGCATCTAACAAAAATCCGGCAATACGTTGTAGACCTACCTTATGGTCCGGAATGTGCTGTACTTCCTTAATATCTGCTGTATCAGTTTTGTAATGCACAATAGCATCCTTTTCACCAATGCGCTCTATAATTCCCTTAGCTCTAAGGTTTTCTGATGGCATGGCAATGACCATAAACTTTATGGAGGAACTTCCGGCGTTAATAATAAGTACGTTCATAGCGTATAACTCCTTTTAAAGGCCCTGCGCCTGTATGGCTGTAATTATTACCGTATTAAAAATGTCATTTACTGTACAGCCCCGACTAAGGTCGTTTACCGGTTTATTTAATCCCTGTAACATGGGGCCAATAGCTAAAGCACCCGTTTCTCGCTGTACCGCCTTGTAGGTATTATTTCCTGTGTTTAAATCGGGGAAAATAAAAACACTGGCTTTTCCGGCTACAGAGGAGTGAGGCAGTTTGCTTTTGCCAATTTTTTCATCTACAGCGGCATCATATTGAATGGGGCCTTCTATTTTTAAGTCGGGGCGTTTTTCTTTTACGATCTCTGTTGCACTTCGCACTTTATCTACATCGGCACCTTGGCCGGACGCCCCCGAAGAATAGGAGAGCATGGCTATTCTGGGTTCTATATCAAAAGCCAAACTGGTTTCTGCTGAAGAGATTGCAATTTCGGCAAGTTGTGCTGCCGTTGGATTCGGGTTTATGGCACAATCCCCAAAAATGGTAACCCTATCTTCCAAGCACATAAAAAAGATAGAAGAGACAACAGATACGTGGGGTTTTGTTTTTATAAATTGTAATGCCGGGCGAATGGTATGCTGGGTGGTATGTACTGCCCCGGAGACCATGCCGTCTGCATGCCCCTTGTAGACCATCATGGTGCCAAAATAGGAAACATCTTCCATAAGGTCTTTGGCCATTGCCAAGTTTACCTGTTTATGTTTACGCAGTTCATACAACGTTTGCGCATAGTCATCAAAATAAGGTGATTCCTTAGGATTTATAACGGTAATCCGAGCTAAATTCAGGGGGATATCTAAGCGGGAAAGGCTTTCCTCTATTTGCTTTATATCTCCAAGAAGCGTAATGTGTACCGCGTTCGATTCTATTAAATCATGAGCTGCAGCCAATATGCGCTCATCCGTGCCCTCTGGGAGTACAATGTGCTTTTTATTTAATTGTGCCCTTTTTAGAAGGTTGTACTGAAACATTCTAGGAGTAATCCCTTTGGATTGAAAGGTAATTAACCGTTCGGCAAGTTCTTCTAAAGGTACGTATTTTTCAAAATCATGTATAGAGGCAATGATCTTTTGTGTGTTCTCGGCATACATCATAGGCTTTATAGCGCCTATTTTGTTTGTTATCGTAAAGGTGCCCTCTTCTACGGAAATTATAGGAACAACATCCGAAAGGCCTTCAATCAGCTTTATAATGGACTCTTCCGGAAGCAGACCCCCTGTAAGTACAATACCAGAAATAGTTGGGTAATTGGCAGAACTATTGGCCTGTAGTGCACCCAAAATAATATCTGCCCTATCGCCTGGGGTAATGACCAAGCTGTTTTCCTTTAAATGTAAGAGATAATTACGGAGCTGCATGGCACCCACACTAAATGCACCTGCCTGATTATTGATATAGGATGCACCAAAAAGGATTCTTCCGTTTAACTCTTGCACTATTTCTTTAATGGTGGGGTTGTCCAAGATCGGATTTAAGGGAATGGCCGTTGCAAGTACTGTTTTTGGTAATTGTGCCTGAAGTCCGTCTATAACAACGGAAATGTTTTTTTCTTGTACTTTGTTTGCAATTACTGCAAGTACTTCTACTCCTTTATCCTTAAAAGAGTCAAATGCCATATGCATGGTGCCCACAAACTCTTCAAGCGTTTTCCCAACTCCACTGCTAATAATGATGGCAGGGATGCCTAGGTTTTTGGCAATCAATACATTAATGTCCCATTCAATAATAGTACCTTCTCCTGAAAAATTACTGCCTTCTACCAGCACAAAATCAAAACGATCCTCTACTCCTTTATATTTTGAGATAATGGTGCTGATAATCTCTTCGTCTCTATCTTGGTTTTTCTTGCTAATGACCTCGCTGCGTGTATAGGCATAAGCCTCTTCAAAGGTCAGCTTTAAATCAAAATGCCGTATCATGGTATTGATATGGTTATCGATGCTACCCGGCTTAAAGTCGTCTATAATAGGCCTAAAATAACCCACTTTGGCTGTTTTCCCTAATAACATGTGCATGAGGCCCAGAGAAACTATAGACTTTCCACTGCGAGGACTCGTAGTGGCAATATAAACGGCTTTACTCATAATTATAAATAACTGTTCAAAAATACGGGATACGCTTGCGGGGCTTTATATACCATGTGCTATCCCGTTTGTTCCCAAACGACAAAATTAACCAAAAAGAGGGGAACTTCCGCAGGGAGCCTACCTGATCCATATCATTTTAAAAAGCGCTATTTGGTACTATCTTGCTGACCTATTTAAAGCCGATGCTGTTACAAGCTCAAAAGGCGTTTTTAAAAAAATAGACGCTCTAAACCGATATAAACCAAGCCATAGTAGTGGCTTACGGTTTTCCGAAGCGATAAAAATAGGAAGGTCTGCAGGTATAAGGTGCATGGATCCCAAAAGATCATCTCAATTTAGCGTTAGGGCGTATTCCGGCCACTGTCGTATCCTTGTCCAACACCGGATTTAAGGTAAGTGTTAGTATCTTTGACATGATAATGTTAAATCAATTTGTTTTTAATGCCTATTGAGGAGGTGTGTGAGGCATACCCAAAAATTTGGACTAGAACATACTATCCTTCCGTACATCATCTGAGCTGACTTTTAGCTTATGCATCCCGAAATTTGCCTGTAATCTCTTCAATTTTTATATGATATACCGTGGGAATGTGCTCTAAATCAGTACTTATAGAAAAATCTCGAATAAATTTTGGATGTGTATTGTCCTTCTGTGCAATTACACTTTTGACCCCTTCCGAGAACTTGTGCAGGTAATACTTGGCATCACTTCCGTGCAGCTCTTCAAACACGCCATGTGCCAACACAGAGCGCCACTGGTTACCGGAAGTAATTTCATCTACTGCTAGACTTACGTTATTATTTTTGCGCATAGACCGCAACTTATGACCGTCGGAAGCGTAACTAATAATGCTTTTACTATCTGCATCATAAAAATAGGTGATGGGCAGGCAAAACGGACTGCCATTGGCTATAAAACTAACATGTCCGATATAATTATCGGCCAATAATTGCAACGCCTCCTTAGGCTCTAATTTTTTTATCATGTCTCCTTTTTAGATTATATATTTTCCAAAGATCCTTTGTATGATTCGTACACATGCAACTCCTTTCGGTATAAACTACAAGATAAGCAAAATTAAAATCTGTAACGCAATTTATAGATGACAATGGTCATCTTACGTCTTTATTGCTCTGAAATTGTGCTGAAATAAAATGGAGCAAGGATGGTCGCAAAGTACTATTTCGGTTTAAAAAAAGGTAATGATTCCGAGTACTTCGCAAAGCACACAAAACCAAGGCAATAGCTATAAAGGTGTCCCTGCTTGTTCGGAAATCATTACCATTAAAATGGGATAAAACAGTAGTCTGGGGGCTAAACCAGCCGGCTTTTTAAATTGGTGTAAGGCGTAGTTTCGGGAGCCGATTTAAATAGCTGATATGAGAGGCTTATATACCGCGATTTTCGTTTTAATAGCTGTGTAGCCGCTACGGGGATGGTCATCATTTCTTTTTTACCGTTCGTTTTAGATGTCATTGTAGTAGTACCAATTTGGTTTAGGGGTTTAGGCGCAATAGTTTTCATGATTCTTAGTTTAGCTGTTAGTACCTTTTGAATTATACTGTCTTAAAATACACTGATTAAAATAGCTCATACACCGCAACTCATTTCAATGAATTATTCCTGTGATGCGCACGGATAAAAGTGTATCCCAAATTAGGTACTAATAAAATGAAAGCCTATGCTACCCAAATAAAAATCAGCTACTTAAAATAGTGATTCCACAAATATGTAGCTCAATTAATATCAAAATACAACCTTATTTATAGAATCGAAACAAGCAGACAAAGGGTATCTTGTTCATTGTGAGGCTGCTACTTCTAGGATTTTTCGATTATCAATACAAACCACGGTACATACTACCGTTAGTTCAGGTATGCCTCTACGTACGCATAGAAGAAGCCCACAAAAGATGCTGTTCTCTTAAACCTGTGCGACTGGAATTGGAAAGGCAAGCGATAAAGCAACGAACTCAGATTAAGAGCTTCTTAAAATTTAGTTCGCTGAAACTGAAATTTACAAATGGTTACGATCTATAAGGCACTTTTAAACTGTTCCAAAAAGCGAACATCGTTCTCGCTAAATAATCGTATATCTGAAATTTGATGTAGTAAAAGTGTAATCCGGTCTATACCCATGCCAAAAGCAAATCCGGAATACTCACTAGGGTCAATACCACAGTTCGCAAGCACATTGGGGTCTACCATCCCGCAGCCCATGATTTCTAACCAGCCCGTTCCCTTGGTCATTTTATAGTCGGTCTCCGTTTCCAGTCCCCAATACACATCTACTTCTGCACTAGGTTCGGTAAAAGGAAAATAAGAAGGACGTAAGCGTATTTTTGATTTTCCAAAAAGTTCGGTTGTAAAAAATTGTAATGTTTGTTTGAGGTCGGCAAAGGAAACATTCTTGTCGATATACAGCCCTTCTACCTGATGAAAAAAACAATGCGACCGTGCAGAAATGGCCTCGTTTCGATACACTCTACCCGGAGAAATAGTTCGTATGGGCGGTTTATTGTTTTCCATATACCGCACTTGTACGGAAGACGTATGGGTACGCAGCAATATATCCGGATTGGTTTGTATAAAAAAAGTGTCCTGCATATCTCTTGCAGGGTGATATTCCGGCAAGTTTAATGCGGTAAAATTATGCCAATCGTCTTCAATTTCAGGGCCTTCAGATACATTGAATCCAATTCTTGAAAAAATATCGATAATTTGATTTTTAACAATAGAAATAGGGTGTCTGGCTCCCAATAGTACCGGAATGCCCGGACGCGTTAAATCCCCATAAACCCCGATTTCGGAAGTTCCTTTATTGAAGGATTCCTTTAGGGTATTTACCTTTTCGGTTGCAACAGCTTTAAGTTCGTTAATTGCCTGCCCAAACTCTTTTTTCTTTTCGCTAGGAATATTTTTAAATTCGGCAAAAAAGTCATTTAAAAGACCCTTTTTGCCCAGATATTTAATTCTAAAAGCCTCTATTTCCTCGGATGAGTTGGCCGTAAATGTTTTAATATCGGCAATTTCCTTTCGTATTTGGTCGATCATGGTGCTTCAATGAATCTTCAAATTTAAGACAAAAGTTTAGTTCACCCTTTATTTGCCCTCAGGTAAATTTAAAATCGCACTTCATGAAAACATCCGATGGTCTAAAAACAGCAGTTTATTTCTAGTTCCCGAGTGTTAACCCTCTGTTTTCTCCAAATTGTAATTTTCCTTTAACCAGTTTGTGAAAGAAAGTAGGGTGTCAAAAATATACTTTTGAGAAACCAGATTAGGAATTATTTTAATGCTTTCCATCATATACTTAGGTTGTTCGTGCAAGCTTACGAACACCACGGTTACTTTTCTATTTCTAAGTTCTGTTAGTAGATTCTCCATTACATACAGCCCGGATTGATCCATATATTCCATTCTACGAAGTTTCATGATTACCCATGTGGCATTTTTAGGTATGGTCTCGGCCAAGGCTTGAAATTCATTCGTAGCTCCAAAGAATAAAGGACCATTGACCTGTTTAATAACTATCTTTTTCTTGAATTCCTCGGGGAGATCCAGTTCATCCTTTACTAAGTTGGATTCCGCTAAGGAACTCACCAAGGATCGTTTTGAAGTTAAATCACCCATATTCTTCATAAACAGCAAGGCGGCGACGACTAAGCCCAAACCAACGGCAAACACCAAGTTCCAAAAAGTAGCTAAAAACAACACCAAAAACATTATAAAAACCTCTCCTTTTGGCATATTAGGAATTGCTTTTAAGCCTTTATAATCCATGACCCCAATGCCTACGGTAACCAAAATGCCAGCTAAAACAGCGGCCGGAATTTGAGAAGCAATTGGGCCAAGGGCTAATAACACCACCAATAAGAACAAGCCGGCAATCATTCCGGAAAGTTTGGTTTTTCCTCCGGCATTTATGTTTACTACGGTTCGTATCGTTGCTCCTGCACCGGGCAAACCTCCGAATAGGGCGGCAAAACTATTTCCAATACCCTGACCAATGAGTTCTTTATTAGGACTGTGTTTGGTCTTGGTCATATTATCTGCCACTACGGAGGTAAGAAGCGAATCTATGGCGCCTAACAAAGCCAATGTTAAGGCGGTTAAAATATAAGGCTCTATTTGGGTAAAACTAAATTCAGAAAAAATAGCCAAATTTGGCATTGGTATGCCTTCCGGAATTTGTTCTATAGGACGATAATTTAGATTAAAACCGTAGGCTACCGCAGATACGGCTACTAGGGCTACTAGGGCACTTGGAATTATGGTGGTAATTCTCTTAAATCCATAGATTATAAAAATAGTGGTCAACGTAAGTATAAGTTCAAGCCAGTTAATGTCCCGCAACGCCCGCGGTAAGACTTTTAGGGTTCCGAGAACTCCCGAAGCTTCGTTTGCCGCAAGGCTTCTTGCCTCTCGTAGCCGATCCTCTTCGGTAAGTGCTCTTGCACGTGTAATGGACTCCTCAAAATCTTCTATGACCAGCCCCCCTTTTTCTGCTTCTTCTTTTAGAATGTTTTCCAAAAGCAGCTCTTGTGCCTTAGGCCTAAATGTATCTACAAAACCGGTATCCTCCTTGGGATAATATCCCAAAGCCGGTAAGAGTTGCGTAATTAAAATAATAACCCCAATGGCCGTCATAAACCCTGATACTACCGGATACGGAATGTATTTTACATAAATCCCAAGGCGGCTGAATCCCAAAATTACCTGTATTATTCCCGCCATAAGAAAAACGGTTAGGATGGCGGGTAGAGCCTTGTTGAGATCGCCATTATTGGCTGCAACGATCCCTGCAATTACAATCATACTTACTGCGGTCATTGGTGCCGTAGGGCCCGAGATTTGAGTATTTGTACCTCCAAATAGTGCCGCAAAAAAACCGATAAAAATAGCTCCATAGAGTCCGGCACTCGGCCCAAGTCCGGAACTAACGCCAAAGGCAAGCGCTAAAGGCAAGGCTACTATTCCGGCGGTAATGCCGCCAAAAGCATCACCTTTTAAATTTGAAAAAAACGCCACACCCATAAAAAGGATCTATTACAACAGGTTCAAAAAAAATGTAAGTGATCATCTTTGTATAATCCGTTAATAATCACTTTGCGCCAAGATACAATGATTTTTTAATTTGGCAACATCAATTTTATTGAATACGCGCGTTCCCTTTTTATGAAGAAATGAACCATTGTGGGGGCAATTACTATGACCTTTGGTCCACAAAAAAAATTCCTTGAATCTTCTCCTCCAGCGAGCATTTAATTTAGGGGCGTAACAAAGGAATCTTATTTAGTAGAGTGAAGAATTAAGATTCGGAAGTAATGGTATTCCACCTTGGGGTAATAGTCTTTCTTGCTCTTACGAATCGGGCAACCTTTAATTTAGAATAGTCATAAACTAAAATAATCAGAATGACAAAGCAAACTACAAAGAACACCTTAAACTGTATGTTTAAATACAGAATTCCAGACAGAATTCCACCAATGAGATAAGAGCTTGCAATAGTCATTAATAATTGGGCTTTCCCCACGAGCTTTTCATTTTCGCGAAACACCCTTTTAGTGAACATGGCAAGTAATATGCCTAAGTCTGTCGTAAGACCTGTTAAGTGCGTTGTTTTTACTGCAAAATTTGAGATCGTAGCAGTAAGACCATTTTGGATGCCCATAGCAAATAACAGTAAACCTATCATAATTTCGGTTTCGGTTAATGTTTCCTGATAAAAATATTGTCCGTAAATACCAACCGAAAGAAGGCATATAATCTCTATACATAAAGGAATGGCATGAGACAATGACCTATTTCGTTTATTGGAATGAATAACAATAAAATTAGATGTAAAATTTCCTATAAAAAAGGAAAAAATCCAAGTAAATACTACCGCCGCCTGATACCAGTTTTTCTTGGCAATTTCTTCCGCAAGTATGGCAAAATGACCGGTTACATTGGAGGTAAATGCAAAAAACACAATAACAGAAGCAACATTTACCATTCCCGCAGAAAAGGCGGTTAAGGCGCCTAATTTTTTATTATCTCCCAGTGTTCTACTATTATTATATTTTCTCAACATGGTTTACCCGTTTATTTTTCTAAATGTCATTTTTACAATCCCCTTGGCATTAATGTCGGAATTAAAATAAAGGACCATTTCATCATTGTTAATACGCTGTAAAGTGTAATGCTCCGTCTTTTTATCGGCGTGTTTTAACTTTAAAACATGTCCTCTGCCTTTTAAATTCCATTCTAATGGTACTGCCTCATTATTGTCTTTCCCAGATAAATTTAAAGTGCCGTCCGGTAAAAAATTCCAAGTTTCGGCCTGGTGAATTATGAGGCTTTCTATTATTTCTTGTTTAATACCTTCAGAAATTTGTTTGGTGAAAGGCTTGTTTTCAGATTCAATTTTATCGACCTTTTCATATTCCCATGCCACTTCTTCCCACAATCCCAAAATGCGTTCATCAGGGCTTATACTTTTAAGGGCTAAAAAAGACACAGCAAGAACAAGCATTGCGCTTATAAAAAGGTAATAAAAGCCTATATGAAATGTCTTCATTGTTTTCATGTGCCGACTAAATTTAGGATACTTATGCAAAAATATTAGCTAGGGAGCCGCCTACATAAACACCATTAGTTTCTTCCAAGTTCACCTCATGAACCAATGGAATGGCCTTTTTAATATACGGAAGAATATCTTGACTGTCTTTATTCGCCTTTTTAAGATTGTAGTTTGCCGGAATATATGCTTCTTCAATTTTGTTGCCTTCAACATAATTTTTAAAGGCATTTAAATTATACCCTATAAACACATCAGAAACCAAACTATTGATATTGGAAGCGAATTTATTCTTTAAAATATCGTTTGCCTCACAAAACTCGTTGTTTTCTAGGCTGGCAATATATTGATGCCTTCTAAAGAATAAAAGATCTGTAATGGCATTTGAAAAAGAAACGCCGTGCACCAATAGAATGTCAAGTTTTTCATTTGGATTGTTTTCTAGGGCTTTCTTTAAAATGCTTAACGATTCAACTGTAAAATCCGTAGGAACTAGAATTTTTTTCATAATGTTTTATTTTTTTTACATTACGAAAGTATAACGAAGGCATTAGAACGGTTTAAGGATGAAATTAGAATCAGATTAAAATTTTAAAGGGTGTAGTTTCCCAAGGGTATTTTAATTTTAACCGATGTTCCTTTATCTTGTTTAGAAGTAACTATTATTTCGCCCTCATGAATTTTAATAACATTTTTGGTTAAGGGTAGCCCAATACCGTAGCCGTCAAAATTATTGGTATTCGAGGCTCTAAAAAAGGGATCGTATATATACTGAATTTCATTTTCGGGTATCCCAATGCCTATATCGGTCACTACAACAACTACTTCCTTTTGGGTAGCCCCTAAGGAAACCCTCACTTCTTGATGATTAGAATATTTGCACGCATTCATTATCACATTGGACAAAGCCAAGTGGAGGAGCTGCTCATTGCCTTTAACCTTTAATTTGGTAGGTGATTCTGGGAGTAGACTAAAATCTAATGTAATTTGCGATTGAGGCCTTATTTTTATCACCGTATCTTTTACATCCAAAAGCAATTGATCTATACGAACCTTATCAAATTTTTGTACTTTTCCGTCGTAACCGGTTTGTGCCAAAAACAAAAGTGCCTTCGTTTTTTTATCTAACTTTTCGGCTTCTTCCAAAATGGTTTGTAATGCTTCCACGTACTCTTCGGGCTTTCTTAATTTAGACAAGGTTACGTCGGCTTCCCCTATAATAGAAGTGAGCGGAGTATTTAACTCATGGGAGGCATTGCTTATAAAATTCTTTTGAGTTTCAAAAGCGGTTTCTAACCTGCTTAGCATATTATTAAATGTTCTTGCTAATTGACCTAACTCATCGTTTTTCTCCGTAACATGAAGCCTTAAGTGCATGTTTTCTGAGCTAATGTTGTTTACACTGCGCGTTATCTCCTTTAAAGGTCTTAAAATCCTCTTGGAAAACCAAAAAGCTGTACCCAAAATAGTGATGATAGCCACGACGATCGATATGGTGAGCAAATTGAGTAAAAAAGCATTGTGATGGGTGCTGTAATAATTTTCGGCAGATACCACGGAAATATATTCTTTTTGTGCTATTCTATAAATAACTCCGGCATAAAAGGTGTTATTCACTTTTGTAGTAGCAAGTTCTTTATTTCTAATCTCTTTGAGAAATGCTACGGAGACGCCCATCCTTTGCGCCTCATTTTCAAGGTTTGAGGTTGCTGTGTCAAAAATGAAGCTTTTTTCGCTAGGTAGTTCTTCTAAGTATCCTGTACGAAACTCCTTTATGGTTAGTGCATCCGTTTCCGGTCCTTCTAATTCTATTTTTGCGGCTGTAATGGCGCGTAATTCTAACCGCTTATAAAAATCGGTATATGAATATCTTGAAATAGAATAATAAATAACTCCGCTGAACAACAGCGTATAAAAAATAAAAATGCTGGCTAAATAAAGTACAATTCTTGTTCTTGTTTTCATCCATTTTCCTTTAGCACATAACCCATGCCTATAACCGTATGAATAAGCCGAGACCCGCCATATTTTTCCAATTTTTTTCGAAGATAATTCACGTAAACGTCTACGACATTAGTACCCATATCAAAATTAACACCCCAAACGTCTTCTAACAATTCAATCCTAGAAAATACCTTTTTTGGACTTTGCATAAACACTAAAAGAAGCCTATACTCGGTAGATGTAAGGGATATTTCTTGACCATCTCTGGTTACAGTCTTGGT
The DNA here is from genome assembly GCF_034651555.1 of Aurantibrevibacter litoralis. Classification (NCBI taxonomy): domain Bacteria; kingdom Pseudomonadati; phylum Bacteroidota; class Flavobacteriia; order Flavobacteriales; family Flavobacteriaceae; genus Aurantibrevibacter; species Aurantibrevibacter litoralis. The sequence goes on from NZ_JAYEEQ010000005.1 coordinate 94,845, forward strand.
GTTGTCATCCTGTATAAGATCTAAAAAGGTATAGATTTCCTCTACTGTTGTGAGCGGTAAAAAAATATCGGAACGGCGAAGTAAATTTTTTATGCGAGCCACTAATTCGATGAATTTAAAGGGTTTTACCAAATAATCATCGGCTCCGGTAGTTAATCCTTGTACCACATTCTCTGCACTACCTAAAGCAGTTAAAAAAAGGATTGGAATTTTGGTGTTATTGCCTCTGATTTTTTTACAAACTTCTAAACCGTTAATATTTGGGAGCATAATATCTAGAATGATTAAATCATAAGTTGTTGTTGTTAAAAATTCTAAACCTGTTTCTCCATCAAAAGCAATGGTCAAGGTAAAGCCCTCCTCGGTTAGTCCTTTGTTTATAAAGGAACACACCCTGGGGTCATCTTCAATGAGTAAAATAGTCCTTTTTTTCTCTTTGCTCATTTAAACAGGTATGAAGCACATCAGTGAAAAGGTCTTCCGGTTTAGGGCAGCAGCATACAAAACGGCCACCTTTCGGGAAACCTTAGTTGGCTTTCTTAGTCTAGATGATAGATCTCCATAATGTTATGTAATATCGTATCAAAATCAATTTTTAAATCTATAAGTTCTCCAGTATGAAAATCGAAAACCCATCCATGGACTTTAAGGTTTCTGTCTCGATAAGCCTTTTGCACCGCAGCGGTTTTTATAAGATTCACACATTGCTCTTGCACATTGAGTTCTACCAAACGATCGTATTTTTTTTCTTCATCAGTTATGGTTTCTAATTCTTTTCTATGAATGCGATATACATCCCTGATGTTGCGTAACCATGGATTAAGAATTCCCAAATCTGCAGATTGCATGGCCGCTTTTACACCCCCACACGAATAATGGCCGCATACCACGACGTGGTTTACTTTCAGATGCTGCACGGCATATTCTACTACCGACATCACACTTAAATCAATACTGATCACCATATTGGCAATGTTCCGATGCACAAAAACCTCTCCCGGACCTAAGCCCATAAGGTCTTCTGCAGTTACCCGGCTATCGGAGCAACCAATGTAGAGTAGTTCCGGATTTTGTCCCTTTCCTAAATTACTAAAATAGGATGAATCTAATGCTAATTTGTTTTTTATCCATTCCTTATTGTTTAAAAATACATGATCTAAATTCATCTTGTAAGGTGTTACCTTTTATGTGCTTATACCCATTTTGATAAAATAGAAGCGCAATGCAGGGCAGTGCGCTTCTAAAGGTCTTTAAATTGCCGTAATATACGGCTAGTTTTTACTCAAAAAAAGTAACCTCCCCATTGGAAAGATCATACATGGCTCCAACAATCATAATTTCGTTTTCCTGTTCCATTTCGGCCAAGATAGGGCTCTGTTGTCTTATATTTTTAATAGTCATCACCACATTTTGAGCGGCTACCGCATCTACAAATTCTAAATTTTTTGAATTTCTTAGATGCGCCTCCGCAGGTGCTGTAACGGCATCTACCGCAGGCTCAATTTTATTAATGAGTGCCGTAAGGTTCCCCAATCGCGCATGGTCGCAGGCTCCTTTAATAGCGCCACAACTGGTGTGTCCTAAAACCACAATGAGCTTGGTTCCTGCCAATTTACTGGCAAACTCCATGCTTCCAAGGATGTCTTCATTAACAAAATTCCCGGCAATGCGTATACTAAAAATATCGCCCAAGCCTTGATCAAATACCAATTCGGCAGACACACGGGAATCTATACAACTTAATATAGTGGCAAACGGAAACTGTCCCTCACTTGTATCATTTACCTGTTCTAAGAGGTTTCTATTGGCTTTTAAATTGTTCTGAAATCTTTTATTGCCTTCCTTTAAATAGTCTAAGGATTTTTGAGGCGTCATGGTTGCCTGTGTTTCTCGTGTATGTGCTTTCATATATTTCTGTTTATTTGTTTTAGGCGGTACTATATAAACTATACTTCACTCAGATATGCAACGCCTACAATACTATTATTTATGCCTAACTACTGTATAAAGGCATTTCATTTTGTTGATTTAATTATGCTTAAAAGCCCTTTTTTTGGTCTTAAATTGAAAAATTCGATATAACTGGTCGGGTTTTCTACCGTACCCTTGTCTGATATTAGTTTTATATTAATATTCCTATTTTGTGCTTTAATGACAAAATCTTCCAAGATTTCTACAACATCATTGTCTAAATAGCGCGTTTTTCGAACGTCTATCTCCAAAAAGGCTCCTTCCGGAATCCCATCTAACTCTTTAAGAATAGCTGCTTTATTGATAAAGGTTACTTCCTCTGCAAATGTCATTTTTAGTTTTTGCCCATTGCCGTTGGTGCTTTCTTTATGTAAAAAGTGAGAGTTTTGGTAACTTTTTATAAGTACAATAACAATCCCCACTGCCAATCCGAGACCCACACCCACTAAGAGGTCTTTAAAAATAATACCCAAAATAGTTATAATAAAGGGAAGGAATTGCTTCCAGCCTAGACCCCACATGGTGGCAAATAACTTGGGTTTTGCCAACTTATACCCTACAATAAAAAGTACAGCGGCCAAAACAGAAAGAGGAATCATGTTAAGGATGGTAGGAATGGTAATTACAGAGATTAATAGCAAAAAACCATGAATAATGGCCGACATTTTGCTTTTTCCGCCCGATTGAATATTGGCAGAACTGCGCACAATAACCTGTGTAATAGGAAGCCCTCCAATTAATCCGGAAATAATATTTCCGGTTCCTTGTGCAAATAATTCCCTATTGGGTGGTGTCACATTTTTTGAAGGATCTAATTTGTCTGTAGCTTCCACACTCAAAAGGGTTTCTATACTGGCTACCAAGGCAAGGGTAATAGCCACCGTCCAAATTTCCGGATTGCCAATTACACCAAAATTAGGTAAGGTAAACTGTCCTAAAAATGAGGCCATATCATCGGGTACGGGTACCGATACCAAATGAGAAGACCCAATAGACAACACCGGGTGCGAAAGCGTTATAAGGTAAAAAACAACCCCTAAAAAAACGACAACCAAGGGTCCTTGTACCAATTTGAAAAACTTATGCTTTTTAGAAAGGACGCTCTCCCAAAGAATTAAAATAGCGAGTGCAATGATCCCTATTAGTGCGGAACCGGGCTGAATGTTGTTGACGGTGTTTAATAATTCAGAAAAGGTATTTCCACCATCGATTTCAAAAAATTCGATATCCCAAGCAGACTCTTCGTCATATCCAAAGAAATTTGGAATTTGCTTTAAAACAATGATAATCCCTATCCCCGTAAGCATCCCTTTTATCACAGACGAAGGAAAATAATAGCCAATGATTCCTAATTTCAGGGCGCCAAAAGCCAATTGTATGACACCTCCTAGTACCACAGCCAACAAAAAGTTTTCGTAAGACCCCAACGTACCTATAGCAACCAATACTATGGCTGCTAAACCTGCCGCAGGACCACTTACACCAAGATTGGAGCCGCTTAGGGCTCCCACAACAATACCCCCTACAATACCTGCAATGAGCCCGGAGAAAAGAGGGGCACCACTAGCAAGGGCAATACCCAAACACAAAGGCAAGGCTACAAAAAAGACGACAAGACTTGCCGGCAAATCATTTTTTAAATTTTTGAACATATTACATACCCGATTTTAGACACTTAACGAAACACGTTAGGAGCCATTTTTAGAATTCAATACCTGCTAAGATTAAATAAACTAGGATATGTTTTTGGGAGGAGGTACTACAACGTCTACCAAAGAAAAGGAATAATTTTCCTCCTGAGGATAGATATTAACGAGTGAAGCCAATGATTTAAAACTTGCTATAGCTATACTATACGAGGTCAATATTTTATTGACCTCTTTTTCTTGAAGAGAACTTTGATTTTCTTCTTCTTCACTTAAAGTATAAAAAATAGATATATCAGATTCCGGATGTATTACCTTAATAATGGATGGTACAAACAGAAAGCTGCAAAAGCTGTAAAGCAAAAGATAAACTATTATTTGTTTCGAATGACTCAAAGGCTGGTTGCGATTAAAAAAACAAAGATACGCTTATTCAATACATGTTTTGTTAAGGAATATTTAAAAGTCTTTTAAGGCTTTTATACTATCCTTTGGCAACCACCCTGTTTTTCCGTCGGCTATTTGGATACGTTGCCAGTTGTTGAGTTCTTCTACAATATTTACCTTTGTGCCTTCATGGAGCGTAAACACCTCTTCACTACGCTCGTTAGGTTCCGACGTGATCACCACTTCTTCGGCAAATACAATAGCCGGATTTTCATTCTTAAAATCAGTATGCCGCAAATATGCCAATACGACAGCAACAACTGCTGCCAAAGCGCACGCCAAACTGGTGATAAAGGCAACCCGTTTTTGTGTTGCATAGCGCAAATAATAGAACACTATGTAGGCCATCACAAAAAACACCACAAAAAACACGGCAGTATACGCCCACTGATCAAACGTTAACCACCCTGTAACTTGAGTATAGAATTTACGCATAGCTGTTTCGGGTAATTTTTCAATGACATCTATGGTCATGTTTTGCGCATATCCCAAATTGGTGTTTATCTCCGGATCATGAGGTGCCAGTAATAAGGCTTTTTCAAAATAGTATATGCTTGGCGCAATCTTATTTATTTTGTAATAGGAGTTACCCAAATTATAATACAGCTCTGAAGAATGTTGCCCACTTTCTAAAATCTTTAAATAGTTGTCTATCGCCTTTTCATAATCTCCTTCATTATAGGCCGTAGTGGCATCATCAAAAAGCCTACTTTCCTGAGCCAAACCACCCCACAAAGAAAAAAGTAAAACAATCAGGATTTTGCTTCTCATCTTATATAGTTTATCATTCTTTTAATGGATTCTGCTTTAACTTTATTGGTAAGGGAATGCTATTCGTGTTAACCCTTTTCTTTAGATATCCAATTCCTTGTGATCACATTACGCTCCAATATGTGCACGTTCCATATAGCGTGTTCCTATTTTAAAAAAAAACATTTTAATACGCAATCCCCCTGCTTCTCATTTATTTTTCCCAGGGTCAAGGTCTCCGAATTACTAGCAATACTTTTTTGTAAGCCACAACAAAGTATTCCATGGAGATTTTGTCCTTATAACTGTTTATCCATTTGCGAAATTACTTCACTTGCTTTCTCGTAATCCTGATGCATCTGAACTTCTGAAAAAGGACTATATCTGGCCAATTCACAATTTTCTAATAAGCCAATAAACCCTTGTCTTGTGGCATCGTCTACCCTTTTTTCGGCCAATAAAGACGCTATTTTCTCTTTGCTAAAATCTGCTGTTTCAATTTTTAGCTTGGCTTTTAAGTAATTGTGGAGCGCCTTTTCTAATGCCACATAGAACTGATCCTTTTCACCCAACGCCTTTTTAGCTTCAGAGAGGTATTTTCGAGCCAATTTGTTGGCTCTTTTAATTTTGTTACCTTCTACATCCCCTGCAATTGCTTCTCTATTCTTTACAAACAGGATCACCAGCGGAATTAACAATAGGGGCGCGGTAAGTCCTATGTAAAACCAAAGCGAACCAAAGAAATAGGTTTGGCCAACAGGACGCAGGTTTGGTGTTAATTTTATGAAGTTGAATTGCGTATCTGCCCCTAAGACGCGTTGTTTGTTTGATGTTGCTATATCGGCTGCCTCAGAGGCAGTTGCGTTGGGTCCGCTTAGCACATTAATTAGGATTTCTTCTGAAGTCAACGTGATGTACTTTCCCGTTTTAGGGTTAAAATAACTGAATGCAATACTGGGGATTGGATAATTACCACGACTCGACGGCACAATGGTATAATTATTGCTAACTTTTCCATCCATTCCGGAGAATGTAGTTCGGACATTTTCCTGAAACTCCGGTTCGTAAACTTCCAAGGCCTTAGGAAGGGTCAGGGTAGGCATTTCAAATAATTTTAGATTTCCCTGCCCGCTAATTTCTATTTTGGCCTGTAAGGATTCTGATGCATTTAATGCCGTTTTGGTGGTGGTTACGTTAAACGTAAACTCCCCTACAGCTCCTGTAAAATTAGCAGGCTTACCTTCGATGGGCAACGATTTTACCTGAATACTGCGTTGACCGGCCGAGACCGTTTTGTTCGTTTCCGTGTACACCCTACCTCCAAAAAAGTCCCTTCTGTTTGTAGGCACCTGTAAACTAACATCCAATGATAAAGGTTCTATTTCCAAAGTGCCCGACTTTTGAGGGTACAGCACCACTCGTTTTAAGACTACAAATCGATACGCTTTGCCCTGATACGTGCCATTCTGCACATCGTACTTGGTTACCGGCATATCCTGACTCCAAAAATTATTATAGGTGGGGTTATCTAAGGGACGGAAGTTCGTTACATTAATAGAGGGACTTACGTATAACTTGTATACGACGCTTACGGCTTCATTGAGATACGGATTAGATTTAGAGACTTCGGCCACCAAGTGTAGGCTTTCGTCTGCCACATCCTCCGGCGTCATTTGATCGCTAGGCTTATCTACCGCTGCGGTAACCTCCACTATTTTAGGAAGTGATTTGTAGGTGTTTCCGTCGATAACAATGGTTGCCTGTTTTATGGTAAACTTTCCTCTTGCCGTGGGTGCAATGGTATAAGAATAGGTCTTAGAGTAGCTTCTTACCCCATTTATCCATGAAGAACTGATAGATTGTGATGGCCCCATAAGGACTCTAAACCCTTCAAAATCCGGAGGTGTAAAATTGTCGCCGTCCTTATTCATCGTAAAATCTACCCTGATGCGCTCATTGATACCCAATTTGTCCTTACTAAGTTTCATTTCAAATGTCACGGCCGCATCATCCTGACCCCTCAAAAGCCCCGTGAGGAGCATAAGTGGAATGCATAGAGACCAACATTTAAATTTAGAAGACATTACCAATCCTTTTCGTTTTTAACCTTTACCCCTTTTACTTTTTGGGCATCTAATTTTTCTTGTACTTTCCGTTCTTCATTCTGCATGGCTTCTAAAATATTTTTAGCCTGCTGTGGTGAAAGTTGGTTGGGTCTAGGTTGTTTTTGTTCTTGTTGCTCTCCTTGCTGCTCGCTTTGGTTGGGTTGCTTTTGTTGTTCCTCTTCTTTATCCCCTTCGCCCTCTTTATTGTTTTCTTGTTGATCATCGCCTTCATCGCCCTTTTCCCCATCTTCTTGCTCATCATCCCCTTGATCGCCATCTTTCTCATTATCGCCTTGGTTTTTTTCTTCCTGATCCTGTTGGTCGTCCTGATCTTCGTTATCTTGATTTTGATCGTTATTCTGATTTTCGTCTTGATCTTTTTTCAACATTTCTTTGGCCAATGCCAAATTATACCGCGTTTCTTCGTCGGTAGGGTCATTGCGAAGTGCTTCCTTGTAGGCGTCAACGGCCTTTTGATACTCTTTATTTTTCATAAAAACATTGCCCATATTGTGATAGGCTCTATGCTTATCTTTTTTGGTAGTGGCACGCTCACCCGCCTCTTTATACCGAGTAAAAGCTTCGCTGAAGGTCTCATTTTCATAATAGGCATTTCCTAAATTATAAGGCGCTATAGCGTTTTCGGAACTTTTGGCAATCGCCTTTCTAAAATTGGCTTCTGCATTTACAAAGTCATTTTCCGCAAGTTCTTTGTTTGCCTCCCAGGTAAAGGTTTTGGAAGCTTTAAGTGCCTTTAATTTTACCTTATCCTCTTCTTGAGCATAGGTACAAAAACAAACCAAAAAAAGTACGTACAACCATTTCATTTTATGCCGCTTGTTTTTCGTTAAACAAATCCAACTTTTTGAGCCATTGCGTTTTTCTTTCCAGAAGGAAAATATCTAAAAATAACACTAAAAGTGCCGCCCCCAAAAACCATTGAAACTGATCTTTAAATTCGGCAAATTGTTTGGACTCGAATTCCTTTTTATCCATTTGATTGAGTCTGTCTTTTATCTGAGATACTGTTTCTTCAGTATTCATGCCATAGAGGTACTCTCCGTTCCCTTCTGTCGCAATTTCTTTCAATATATCCTCATTTAATTTGGTAATAACCACTTCTCCTTGCTGATCTTTTTTAAGACTTTCTACCACCCCATTTCTTTTAAGTGGAATGGGAGCTCCTTTGGCAGATCCTACACCAATGGTAAAAATACGTATTCCTTCATCCAATGCCTTTGCTACGGCTTTACTTACACTTTCTTCCGAATGATCTTCCCCATCAGATATAATAAATAAAACTCTATTAGTCTGTTCTTCATCGTTAAAATAGGTAGCTGCCAATTCCAGTGCTTCGCCAATTGCTGTGCCTTGCGATGATAACATATCGGTATTCATACTTTGCAAAAACATCTTTGCCGCCCCATAATCTGTGGTAATTGGCAATTGGGGAAAGGCTTGCCCCGCATAGGCGATAATACCGATTCTGTCGCTGGCAAGTTGATTTATAATTTCGGACACCAAACGCTTTGCTTTTTCCAGACGATTTGGTGCCATGTCCTCCGCCAACATGCTTTTAGATACATCTACGGCAAAAACAATATCGACCCCTTCTCTTTTAACGGTTTCTAACTTGGTGCCTACTTTAGGGTTTACAAGACCTAAGACCAGAAAAGAAAGTCCTAGGATAAAAAATAATAATTTAAGCGTGCTTTTAAACTTCGATTTATCGGGTGCAAGCTGTTTCAATAGCGCATCATCTGCAAATTTTTTCTGTGCTTTTCTTTTCCAAATTTGAAGGAATATGAACAAGACAATCACCACCGGAATGATGAAAAGCAAATAAAAATAAGATGTGTCCTCTAATTGTACCATCGCTTAAATAAAACTTCTAAATACTGTATTTCGCAATAACCACTCTAAGATTAGCAAAGCTCCTGCCAAAAATAGTAAGGGTCTAAATTTTTCCTCGTACCTATAATACTTAATTTCTTCTATTTCGGTTTTTTCTAATTTGTTAATTTCATCGTAAATTGCTTCTAAAGTTGAGTTGTCTGTTGCCCTAAAATACTTGCCACCCGTTACCTCTGCAATATTTTTAAGGAGTTCTACATCTATTTCTACCTCTCGCATGCCATATCTAAAGGAGCCATCGGGATTGTAGGCAATAGGTGAAAGTGCATTGCCATTTGTACCAATAGCAATGGTATAGGTTTTTATATTGTACTCTATGGCTAACTCGGCGGCAGTTGCAGGCTCTATAAAACCGGAATTATTAACCCCGTCGGTAAGTATAATAATGACTTTGCTAAGTGCCTTGCTGTCTTTAAGTCTATTTACCGAAGTAGCCAAGCCCATGCCAATGGCAGTGCCGTCTGTTAGTTGCCCATACGTAATTTCCTTTAATCCGTTGAGCACTATGGCTTTATCGCTGGTAATGGGCGTTTTGGTGTAGCTTTCACCTGAAAACGCAACAATTCCGATACGGTCATTAGGACGTTCACCTATAAAATCGGCAGCCACTTCTTTAAGGGCAGCAAGTCGATTGGGTTTAAGGTCTTTGGCCAACATACTCGAAGAAACATCTACCGCCATAACAATGTCGATGCCTTGCGTGGTTTTGGTTCGGCTAGAGATATCCTCGGACTGTGGTCTTGCCAAGGCCGTAATTATGGCCGCTAGTGCCAAAAGGCGCAGGGCAAACAGAATAGGTTTTAATTTTGGAAGCATACTATACGAGGAAAACCCTGCCAAACTTGGCATAGTAACCGAAGCAACTTCTTGTTTTCTTTTTAAAAAATACCAGAGCACAGCTACCGGAAGTGCTAAAAGCAACCAGAAAAACTGGGGATTTGCAAATTGTACTTGCTCTAACATTTATACATTTAATTTTACGTCTACCGACCTTAAAATGCGTTCTACCATTTCCTCGGCATAGCTATCGCCATCTAACCAAGTTAAAATAACCTGTTGCTGAAAGCCATTTCCGCCAAAAAAAAGGATCGTATACTGGCCTTTTTCCAATGCTTTTGATGTAGGCGTTGCAAATTGCCCACTACCGTAAATTTTAAGCCCTTTAACCCCGGAAAGGGTACTAAAGGCCTCTTGTTTGGTAATAATGTTTTTGGCACCCTGCGCTTCAAAACCCTTTAAAACTTGTTCTATTGCCTTGTCTACTTCCGCTTCTACCGGTTGGGTATAGGTTGCCGAGGTTGCCGCTACGGTAAACAATCCTGCCGAACTACGGTACATAAAGGCCTGTATTTCTTTAAAATTAGCCATGTCCTCCGGCGAAAGTTTTACTTGCTGCCGGAGCAATACTTGGGGAGTTTCAAGTGTTATTGGCGGAAAACCATAGGTACTGCTAATCCATTCTCCCTCGAGCAATTCCTTGGTAGGATGCCCCAAAACGGTATCTTTTACATAAGCAAACCCATAGTATGCTCCCGCAGCTATGCCAAGAACCAAAACAGCAGCGACGGCCGCTGCGGCTGTAAGCCAAACCTTCTTTCGCTGTTTTTTCTTGGCTAATTCCATTTGATATTCCTCACTTCTACTAATTTCTTCTTCGGTAGGCTCCGGTAACGCTTCTTTGGTTTTTATCACGATTTGCTCTATCGCCTTTCGGTCTTCCTCGGCAGCGGACATCTCAGGCTTAGATTTTGCAAATTTTACCAAATCCGAGGTCATCAATACTTTTTTAAATTGATTTATGGTCTCTTCTTCCAACTTTAATTCACCGGCATCCTTCATCAATTCTAATTTGGTAATCAACTGGTCGGTGGTGCTTTCTAAGGCGGAAACGTGTACATCTTCCTCCAAATAAGACCTTACGATATCGGTTAGCTCCGAATAATATTGTTTGTATTCATCTTGTATAAGGTACTTGGAGTTTTCGAGTCGCTTTAACTCTAGCAAGGCGCGATCAAAAGGAGGTAATAGTGCTTCCTTTTCTTCCGGCGATAATGGTTTTTTACGAAACACGAACCAATATACTAATGCGCCGAGTACCAAGAGTGTCAAAACCACCCACAAGAGAATCCACCACAAATCGGACCAAGGTTTATCTACCGCCACCAGAGGTTTAATATCGTACATTTTTTGAGTCAGCGTATCTACCGGTACGGTGGCTACTGCAATTTGGAGCGAATCGGTAAAAAACGGTTGTTCGTTAATGGCTATGCGTTGCCGTGGCACAACGTAGACACCGGAATCAAACTGGGTGAGTAGGTAGGACTTTTGCAACAACAGCCTATCTGCTTTTTTTACAGTGTCTGCGGCAAAAGATTCCACCATTTCCAGTGGTGAAAATGTTTGCCCCTCCGGAAAGATTACTTGTGCCGTACTATCCATTTCTACATGGATATCAAACCGTATTTGTTCGCCAATCTTAATAAAGGTGGTATCTACAAAAGAGGTAACCTTGGGTTCACTTTGTGCAAATAAAGAGCCGCTACCAAAAAAAATCGCCGCACAAAACAGCATCAAAAAATAGGTCTTTTGATGCGCATGCCGTCTGATATTTCCTTGTGTTCTCATACGCCTTATCCTCGTCTCTTAAAATAGCCCAACAATTTTTTTACATATCCTTCATCTACCCCACAACTTAGCACGCCACAACCCGATTTTGTAAAAACATCCTGAAAGTAATCTACTCTTTGCCGGTATGCAATTGCATAATCTGTTCTTACTTTTTTTGATTGGGTGTTCACTAACCGGATTGCTCCTGTTTCAGCATCTCGCATTTGTACCATCCCTACATTGGGAATGGTTTCTTCTCGCTTATCATACACACGAACACCGGTAACATCGTGCTTTTTACCTATAATGCGAAGGGTTTGTTGATAATCATCGGCGATAAAATCGGAAAGCACAAACACAATAGCTCTCTTTTTTAACACATTGGTAAGGTATTTTAGGGTTTCCGCCACATTGGTCTTGGTGCTTTTCGGTTCAAACTCTAATAGTTCCCGAATGATGCGCAACACGTGGCTCTTTCCTTTCTTGGGGGGTATAAACAGTTCTACCTGATCAGTAAATAATAATAACCCTACTTTATCATTGTTTTGCATGGCTGAAAACGCCAAGGTTGCGCAAATTTCCACAATGATTTCTTTCTTAAATTGGTTGGAGGTGCCAAAAAGTTCGGATCCGCTGACATCGGCCACCAACATCATGGTGAGTTCCCGTTCTTCTTCGAACACTTTTACAAAAGGTTCGTTGTATCTTGCCGTAACATTCCAATCAATGCTGCGCACATCGTCTCCAAATTGGTACTGCCTTACTTCGCTAAAGGTCATACCTCTTCCCTTAAAGGTAGAGTGGTATTCCCCGCCAAAAATATGGTTGGAAAGCCGTCTGGTCTTTATTTCAATTTTACGAACTTTCTTAAGTAATTCCTTGGTATCCATTTAGTTTAGTAAACAGTTTTCAGTGAGCAGTATTCAGTAGCCATACCTACACTAAAACCATGACGTCCTGCGTATGCCAACTGCCCACCTTTTAGGGTACTTCAATCTCGTTAATGATTTTGTTGATAATGTCCACAGAGCTTACATTTTCGGCTTCTGCTTCGTATGTAATTCCTATTCTGTGGCGCAAGACATCGTACACCACGGCACGCACATCTTCGGGAATTACATAGCCCCGCCGCTTAATAAACGCATAGCATTTAGCAGCATTGGCTAAATTGATGCTTCCTCGGGGCGAAGCACCAAAACTAATTAGAGGTTTTAAACTTTCCAGCTTATATTTTTCGGGATATCTGGTGGCGAAAATGATATCCAATATATATTTTTCTATTTTTTCATCCATATATACTTCGCGCACTGTTTTTTGGGCGCTAAGTATTTGTTTTGTGGTAATTACAGGTTTTACCTCTGCATATTCCCCCTTTAAATTTTGCCGGATGATATGCTGTTCCTCGTTCATTTTTGGATAATCTATAACCGTTTTCAACATAAAACGATCCACCTGTGCCTCAGGTAACGGATATGTACCTTCTTGTTCTACAGGGTTTTGAGTGGCCATTACCAAAAAAGGCTTGTCTAAAATAAACGTTTGATCGCCAATAGTAACCTGCTTTTCTTGCATGGCTTCTAAGAGTGCCGATTGCACTTTGGCCGGCGCTCTGTTAATCTCATCCGCCAAAACAAAATTGGCAAAAATGGGGCCCTTTTTAATAGAGAAATCATTCTCTTTCATATTGTAAATCATGGTACCGACCACATCGGCAGGCAACAAATCCGGTGTAAATTGAATCCTGCTAAAACTGCCTTTAACGGCTTTAGCAAGGGTGTTAATTGCCAATGTTTTTGCCAGTCCGGGTACCCCTTCAAGCAAAATATGGCCTTGACCCAAAAGACCGATCAGCAAGCGCTCTACCATGTGTTTTTGGCCTATAATGACCTTGGACATCTCCGGGATAAGCAAATCTATAAAAGCACTTTCCTGAGAAATTTTCTCGTTTACTGCACTAATATCGACTGTAGTATTTTCTTCCATAGTAAAACTCTATTTTGCGCACAAACGTACACGTTTTTAAAATGCATCGCAAATTCAAAATTTATTTACGTATTGCTTGTTAACAATTGGTTAAAAAATACCTTGAAGCCTAAGTTTTATGAAGGATTTAAGGGATTAATTTTTAATTTCACCAAAGTAAACCTAATCCTTAGACATTACTTCAAAAAGACTAAAGAATTGCAGTAACTTCTGAGGATGCGATTTTTGTTTTTGTAGATTTGAAAGTGGATTCCCTGTTTTTTAAAGATTCCATTACCGCATATTACTTTGGTCTACATAGAATAACAGCTGGTACTATGACACCAAAGTGAGGGATCTAATGAGCCCTCTGTAGGTATGTAAAATGGTATAAAGAACCCATTCCCAAGTCGTGGGATCGCGATGATATAAACAAAGCCTTTTATTGGCTTACAATTTTTAGGTTGATGAAAACGTACAAAAACGAGCCACAGGAAACTCCCATAGCACTCATAACCGGTGCTACCAGCGGTATAGGATTAGCCACTGCACGCCTCTTTGCGCAACATGCCGTTCCTTTGGTTCTTTGTGGCAGAAGAAAAGACCGATTAGCACTTTTGGAAAAGGAACTTGGCCAACAAACCCAAGTACTTACCTTGCATTTTGATGTTCGGGACAAAGAAAGTGTTTTTAAAGCCATCGATTCCTTACCACTTAATTTTTCCGCTGTTTCTATTTTAATTAATAATGCCGGAAATGCCCATGGATTAGATCCTATTCAGGAAGGAAGTACCGACGACTGGGACGCCATGATTGATATTAATGTGAAAGGACTGCTTTATGTAACCAAAGCTATTCTTCCCAAAATGATAGCAAATACATCCGGACATATTATCAACATAGGATCTACAGCAGGGAAGGAAGTTTACCCTAAAGGAAATGTGTACTGTGCCAGCAAACATGCCGTAGATGCCATTACCAAAGGGTTACAGCTAGATCTTAACTCGCATGGCATACGCGTAGGTGCCATAAATCCCGGATTGGTGGCAACAGAATTCAGCAATGTACGCTTTAAAGGAGATACCGAACGCGCCGATAACGTATACAAAGGCTTTATGCCTTTACAAGCAGAAGATATTGCAGACATCATCTATTTTGTGGTAACCAGACCCGCCCACGTAAATATCGCTGATCTCGTTGTGATGCCTACGGCACAGGCTAATAGTGTTACAGTGAATAAAAAATTATGATTAACAAGCGGCTTCTCGTAAAAAATTTGCTGGCGCATAACGATGAAAATAGCTTTTACGACAAGAAAAGACAACTCGATATTGGCCAACGAGAGGGTAAAGCCAAATTTTTAAAGCATGTATGTGCCTTGGCCAATAGCAATCCCGAAAACAATTCCTTTATCGTCATTGGCGTAGAAGATATCGATAATAGCATCGTAGGCGTCGACTTTTTTGACGACAGCAAAATACAAAATTTGGTGAATGCCTATTTAGACAATCCGCCGCTTATTTCATACGAAAATATTCCGTTTCCTCATTTGCCCGAAGGAAAAGTTGTGGGTCTGGTAACCATAAAATCTACAGGAAAAGTCTGTGCCTTGCGCAAAAATATATGGAAATATTACGGTGGTGCCGTATTTTTTAGAGAGGGCAGCATTAGCCTTCCTAAAGCCTACGGGATTTCTCTAAAAGACCATAACTCGGAGACTGTTGCAACTATTGAACTTCATGCAAAAAACAATATTGAACTCACCCTAGACGGTGTGCTTGATTTTATCAATCACCGACATAAAGATTTGGTAAGTCATTATAAAGTTTTTAAAGAGCAATTTGTACTCTGTTGGGCTGGCCATCAGAAAAAAGTTAAAAATGAAACCTACTACTCCAGAGTAGATATCGAACTTATTAACGAACAAGTAAAGCTTTTTTATTCTGCTTTGGATGAAATAACGGTTACGTATGACAATACTACCTTTACCACGGTAGAATATGTGCAATTAGGATTAGGATCGCAACAAAAGTACTATCCCTTAGAAAAAGTAAGCATTACATTTTTAGATAATGGAACCTATCAGATTCATAGCGATCTTCTTTTTGAGCCCCCGCAGTATGACAAAAAAACACTACGGCATATTTTAAATTCCAATCTGAGTTTACTTCAAAAAATAGAAAAAAACATCCCTTTAAATCCTATGGAAATACGCGATTTGGAACAACTTCCAGATACCTATTTAATCTGTTATTTAAACGGTTTCGAGGAAGCTAAAGAAGCAATGGAACAGGCTAGATCTGTTCTTAAAAATTATGATTTCCTAAGATATCAATCATTAAAAGAAGCCCTGCGTATTCTGCGTAAAGTGAAATACAATTAATATTCTTGGAGCCACATACTCTGATAAGGAAGCAACGAAATATAAGGCGTACTTATCCCAATTTTGCGATCCGAAACAAGATCTTTAAGATTTTCGGCATGAGCAAATTCGCTGTGTGCCAACCAGAATAAAGCCACCTTCTGAGCTGCTTCATCTAAATTACAAAGTACCAAAATGCCCTTTCCTTTAGCACCGGTTCGTTCATAAACCAACACGTGCGGATTGGGAATGTGGTGTATGGTAAGGTTGCCTTGGTCGGCAAATACAACAAGCCTTTTTCGTACTGTAATTAATGTTTGAAGTCGGTAAAAAATTTCCGAACGGTACGACGGTTTCTCTTCCAATTCGGCCACCGCTTTCCAATCCTGAAAAGGTCTGTTCACCCATCGGCTATCGCCTCTTTTAGTAGCATCCTTTAAAAAAGAATAGTCATTAAGGGTACCTATTTCATCTCCCGCATAAATAAGCGGAATACCTCCAAAAGAAAAAATAATACTGTGCAAAAGAACAATTTTATCGATTGCTTTTTGAATCTCCTTAGAATTTCGTTCTTCCAATGCCCTTTCTAAGCCCAATAAGGATGCCGCACTGCCCGTAATGCGACCATCTCCATTCCTTGGGTTGTACATAAAAATAAGTCCCTTAGATGGCGACCAAGACAGCCCTTGGCAATAATAATCCAGCAGAAATCGGCGATGCATAGACGCATTCCAGCCAATTTCATAAATAAAACGATCCTCAAATCCGAGACCGATATCGTCGTGGCAACGGATGTAATTGATCCAGGTGCCTTCTTTTGGCTTTTCGGGTAAGGCACCTAAACTCTTGGTAAGCAGTAGCGTCTTTTTAGTGGCTATAGCATCCCAAAGAAGTGCCATGAGTGTAGCATTATAGGCTACCTCGCATTCGTTACCTTTCCTTTGGTCTTCCCCGAAATATTTAATGATTTCCGGCGGCGATACAATAGCCTCAGCCAAAAAAATAGTGCCGGGAGCTACCACTTGCAAGCACATCCTAAACAAGGATACCAATGTATGAGCCTCCTGAAGATTTTGGGATTGGGTTCCCAATTTTTTCCATAAAAACGCCAGCGCATCTAGCCGTACCACATCTACCCCCGTATTTACCAATTTCATAAGGTTACCCAACATTTCGAGAAAAACCTCCGGATTGGTATAATTTAGATCCCATTGATAGCGATTAAATACCGTCATCACCCAACGCTCCATTTTCTGATTAAAGGTAAAATTTCCGGGAGCAGATTCCGGAAAAATTTCCGGAAGCGATTTTTCAAATTCATCGGGAACCAATCTGTCAGGATACGTGTAATAGTAAGCTTGGTATTTTTTATCGCCCTGCATCGCTTTTTTTGCCCACGGATATTCGTCAGAAGTGTGATTTACGACAAAGTCGAGCATTAAAAACATTTTTTTTGCCCGCATTCGTTGGGTAAGCGCCAACAGGTCTTCCTTGGTGCCAAAACGAGGATCTACTTCGTGGTAACTGTTTACTGCATAACCGCCATCATTTTCGCCTCTAGGTCTCGGTGTAATGGGCATAAGGTGTACAAAGTTTACGCCCAACTTTTCCCAGTACGAAAGTTTTTCGGAAAGCCCCTTTAAATTTTTACTAAAGCGATCTACATAGAGCTGTGTACCCACCAATTGTTCGGATTGGTACCAGTTTCCCGCTTTAATTCTTTCGATATCCTGTAGTTGTAATTCCTGAGATCGTTCCCGAAAAAGACGTGGTAAAACAACCCATAGTTTTTGAAAAGATGCGGTATGCGCCTCTTCGGGATATAACCTAAAAAAAAGATCTTTTATCAGCGTTACATTGGTTGCTAACCGAAGCTCGAATAGCTTTTGAAGGTTTTTTGCGCCGTCCTTTTTTTCGACTCCGGCAGCCATTAACCGGTGCAATTCTGCTTGGTTCATAAAATTAATCGAGTTGATGTTGGAAAGGTAATGCTTCTATGGCGCCATATTTTGTGGTTGTAATAGCCCCTGCTTTATTTGCCCTTTCCACCATTTGAAGCAACAATTTGGTGTCTGTAACTATAGCATGCGGGTCATTTAGCGTTGCTATTTGCTGTAAAAGACAGCCAATGAATGCATCTCCGGCTCCGGTGGTATCTACCGGCGACACCTTAATACTTCGAATGGTTTCCTTGACTGTTGCAGTACTCACCAAAGTACCATCTTTACCCAAGGTGATGGCAATTATTTTTACACCCATTTCGTGCAATACGCTACAGGCATTATCTAGATTTGAAGTTCCCGATAAAAGCAATGCTTCTTCCAAGCTAAACTTACAGAGCTGCGATTTTTCAATATACGATGTGCATTTCATAATAAACATGGCTTCGTTGCCCTTCCAAAGATCGCCTCTAAAGTTGGGATCAAAACTTACAAATGCATCTTGCGCTAGGGCATCAAAATAATAGTGCTTATAGGTGTCTTCCAAGTTACCTCCTAACAAGGCCGTTGCGGCACCAAGGTGCACCATATTGCCCTTAAAGTCATTTTTTAGTTGGGTATCGTATTTCAGTTCCTTATCCGCGCCCCTGCTAAATACAAAGTCCCTTTCACCATCTTCGGATAAAGAAACGAAAGCCAAGGTAGTAAACGTTTTGGAGCGCTCCGCCCTACGAACATCAACCCCGGCATCCTGTAACACCTGCAACAAGAAGGTGCCAAACGGATCTACGCCCACACAGCCCACAAAAGCACTGTTTCCGCCCAGTTTTGCAATAGCGCAAGCTACATTCGCCGGTGCACCACCCGCTTTTTTAGTAAATACGGTAGCTTTGGAAAGATCACTGCCCTGCTTTTCGGCTACAAAATCGATCAATAATTCGCCTATGCAAAATACTTTTTTCATGTGGGGTTTGCTTATGTTCGATAAAGTAAAAGGAAATACTAGGGTTTTCCAAAAAAACGAACCAATTTATTATGAAATAAAGAATGTTGAGGCCGGTAATGAATGATGTACTTGGCTTTAATGAAGGCTATTTATTTGAATGTCTCCTACATACCATGTCCTTTGTCCTATAAAATCAATTCCATCTTTGGTCAATTCCAATAAGAATTCCGATTTTTGTCCCATGCGAACATTGGTCATAGGTGATATACATTCCGGATTAAAAGCTTTAGAGCAGGTTTTTGAACGCTCTCATGTAAACAAAGACGATCATCTTATTTTTTTGGGAGATTATGTAGACGGTTGGAGCCATGCCGTAGAAACGATCGACTTTCTTATTGCCTTAAAAGCGGACTATAAGTGCATTTTTTTAAGAGGAAACCACGATGAATTATGTCATGATTGGTTAGCCTTGGGAAATGATAATCCTCTTTGGCACAAACACGGAGGTTTGGCCACAATAGCTTCCTACAAAAGAACAAATGGTGCTACGAGAAAAAAGCATATATCATTCTTTCAGGAGTTAAAAAATTATTATTTAGACCCACAAAACCGTTTATTTGTCCATGCCGGATTTACTAATTTAAACGGGGTACATTTAGAGCACGACGCCAAGACCTTTTATTGGGATAGAACATTGTGGGAAATGGCCTTATCACTAGACCCCAATTTAACTCCGGAAGACCCCTTTTATCCAAAACGCCTTACACATTATCGTGAAATCTACATTGGGCATACTCCGGTAACACGGATTGGACGTAGCGTACCACATCAATCGGCGCAAATATGGAATATAGATACGGGTGCTGCATTTAAAGGCCCTTTGTCTATGTTAGACATCCATAGCAAGCAACTGTGGCAAAGTGATCCGGTACACCTTCTATATCCAAATGAGAACGGAAGAAACTAAAATTAACGCATATTTAGCTGCCATTTTAAATATAATTAGGGATATTTGTTAAAAATTGAAATTATGTCTTCTAAAAACGTACGAATAGAAGTGATGAAAGCCATTGAAGGCAAGGTAGACGGATTTATAAACAGTTTCCTTATCCCCATAGAAGATATTTGGCAGCCTACAGATTTTCTGCCAGATTCTCAGCACGATGGTTTTTTTGATGCGGTACACCAACTGCGCGAAGAGGCCAAAGAATTAGGATACGATTTTTGGGTTACCATGGTGGCCGATACCATTACCGAAGAAGCACTGCCTACTTATGAATCTTGGTTGATGGATGTAGAGGGTATAGACCAACATGGCGAGAATAAAAATGGTTGGTCTAAATGGGTTCGACACTGGACTGCTGAGGAAAACAGACATGGCGATGTGCTTAACAAGTATCTATATTTGGCCGGTCGGGTAAACATGAAAGAAATGGAGATAACCACTCAGCATTTAATAGCCGATGGTTTTGATATTGGAACCGACCGAGATCCTTACAAAAATTTTGTGTATACCTCTTTTCAAGAATTGGCCACTAACATCTCGCACAAACGTGTGGGTCAAATGGCTAAAAAGAAAGGAAACGTATTATTGGGAAAGATGTGTACTATCATTGCGGGCGATGAAATGCGCCACCATTTAGCATATAGGGAGTTTGTAAAAACTATCTTTGAGCACGATCCCAGTCAGATGATGCTGGCCTTTGCCGATATGATGAAGAAAAAAATCGTAATGCCGGCCCATTTTTTGAGAGAATCTGGCGGGAGTATCGGTGCCGCCTTTGAAACGTTTTCCAATTGTGCCCAAAGATTAGGAGTATACACCGCTCAGGATTACATCGAAATCTTAAAAAAACTAAATGCCTATTGGGAGGTAGCCACGATACGAAGTTTAACGGATGATGCCGAAAAGGCTAGAGACTATTTAATGAAACTACCCGATCGTTTAGAACGCATTGCAGAACGTATGAAATTTCCAGAAGATCAATACCAATTTAAATGGGTAGCGGCTAACGGTACATTATAAATAAAATCCGGTTAAAACCGGATTTTTTATCTTAATACTTGCCGTGCTTATGCGCTTCTTGCCATTGGGCAAGGGCTTTCCACTTCCCTTCTGCACACATTTTGGCCTGCATAGGCCATGACGCCGGATCGTGAATTTTAAAGCGGGCACCAGCCGCATCTAATATTTCCTGACACTGGTTTACCTGAACATCGGATAATTCCTTCCAAGTTTGTATTCCGGAAGCGTGAAAAAGCTGTTCTATTTTTGGCCCTATACCTTCAATCACCTTTAAATCGTTCTGTTTTACCTTTCTCCCAAGCAACGAACTAGCCGCTTTTGCATTGTAGACCGGTTCGGGTATCTTTTTTATAACCGAAGTATCTACTGCTTGTATCTTCTTTTGTTGCTGACACTCATTTAAATCGATGCGCAACTGCGCATTTTCATTTTGTAAGGCTTCCCACTGCGATGCATCAAAGGGAAGCACTGCAGATTTCCTTCCTAAAAAATAACCTACAACACCAAAAGCAATCCCCAATAGCAGTAGTAAAATCCATTCTCCGATCACTAAATGTTCAAAATTCATACTATCTGTTGGTTTAGGTTGATGACATTGTTAGTATTTTATATTTCGGAGTACGCATCTCCTGTATGCGTAAGCGCCCTAAAGAAACATCTCTTTCCTTACGTACTAAAAAGTACACCTCTTTCTGTTATGATTGACGATTATAAATATATCAAAAAAAACCGAAACTCTATTGATCCTAAGAGGATTAAAAACAATGTAGCTATGGAGATATTAAAAAATACGTTTTGTAAAAAAAACCGTAAAAGAGGTCAGTTATACAGTATCTCGTACCACTTACATATATTAAAATGAAGCTGCACCAAAATAGTATTACCATTGTATGGTCTACTCTAAAAAATACTGTTTCTCCCGACAAGGTTTCGGCATTGAATCGGTAAGTCGTTTTTAGTACGATGCGTTTTGAGTTAGTTAGTCATAAAACCCGTTAGTTTCCGCTACGGGTTTTTTTGTTTCCCACTTACGGAGGTACGGAATCAGGTTGCATCAAAATTTGAATCTGCGAATGAAGAAGCAATCTATTTTTGACCTTATTTTAAAATGCGTGCCTCCCTATTCATCATAGTACATGGAGGGTATTCCTAAAAACAGTTTCATTTATGCGCTACAGCTGTTTTTGGCTACCGCCAACAAGGTTCTGACCATGGATTTAAAATAGCTTTTTTTGATGCCCTACCATCGGAGGTCTTCACGTAGTTGAACATGTACTATATGTTGCGATTGCAACGATACCTTCTTAAGCCCTATATGTACCTCAAAATAGCCGGTGACAGGCTGCCTTAGGCACCATACTCTTTTACTGCATCCACAAACGCTTTCGCATTATCCAGAGGGATATTCGGTAAAATACCATGGCCTAAATTGGCTATGTATCTGTCTTTTCCAAATTCATTAATCATTTGGGTTACCATTTTCTTTATTTCGGCAGGGGGAGATAATAGACGTGCCGGATCAAAATTTCCCTGTAACGTAATGTTTCCTCCACTTAAATAACGTGCATTTTGGGCAGAGCAAGTCCAATCTACTCCCAACGCCGCAGCACCTGATTTGGCCATCTCATGCAAAGCAAACCAGCATCCTTTCCCAAACACAATAACCGGAGCAAGGTCTTTTAAAGCCTCTACAATTTGTTGTATATAGCGCCAAGAAAATTCTTTATAATCCACTGGCGACAGCATTCCGCCCCAGGAATCGAACACCTGAACCGCATTTACGCCGGCATGTACCTTTGCTTTTAAATAGGCAATGGTGGTGTCTGTTATTTTTTGTAAGAGCAGATGTGCGGCTTCTGGCTGCGTAAAACAAAATTCCTTTGCTTTATCGTAGGTTTTGCTGCCTTCACCCTGCACACAGTAACACAGAATGGTCCAAGGCGATCCGGCAAAACCAATAAGGGGAATTTCATTGTTCAGTTTCAGCTTTGTTAGTTTAATGGCTTCCATCACATAATCTAGTGCCTCGTGCACATTTGGGATAACCACATGATCCACATCCTTTGGAGAGCGAATAGGATGCGGTAAAAAAGGCCCAAAGTTAGCCTTCATTTGCACCTCTATGTTCATGGCTTGCGGAATTACTAAAATATCTGAAAACAAAATAGCGGCATCCATACCAAACCTTCGAATAGGTTGTACTGTAATTTCGGATGCTAATTCCGGTGTTTGGCATCGGGTGAAAAAATCAAATTCTTTTCGAATCTCCATAAACTCAGGTAAATATCGGCCGGCTTGCCGCATCATCCATACCGGGGGTCTTTCTACCGTTTCTCCTTTAAGGGCTCTAAGAAACAAATCGTTTTTTATTTGCATAGCTACTTTATATGATCGGTTAACCCGATATTTTAAAATGATTTATAACACTTTGTACCACTTTTTCAATGGTACTTTCTGTGGCAATTGTATATAGCGACGTATATTTTTTTGCGGTATGGGCTGTAGTTTGCCCAATGCAGAAAGCCATACCTTTTGATAACGTGTTTTGTTGAAAATAACTCTCTACAGCACTCGGGCTAAAAAAAAGAACGCCATCAAAATGCGTATGGAAGCCTTTGAGATTCAATAGGGTCTTATACGCAGTGATTTCGTTTACTTTTATCTTCGCTTCTTTCAACCGTAACGGTAATTCGGCCCTTCTCATCGTTCCGGTAATAAAGGTAAACGCCCTGTCGTGGTATTTTTTTATTAGAACGGATGCTAATTCGTTGGCATTTTTGGCCATTTCCACCACCTGAAAATTGTGCTTCACTAATAAATCTTTTGTTTTTTGACCTACACAAAAGCAATTCCCCATAGATTTCGGAGTCGTGTGTTGTGTATCTCGCCTTTTCAGCACGGCATGCACGGCATTTTGGCTCGTAAAAATAGTGTTTTTTATAGGTTCTTCTATTTGAAAATCGACAAAGTGGATGCGAATGGCATCATACATCTCCAATGAAAATCCGGCTTTAATGAGAGGCTCTTTATGAGAATCTGACAGTATTTTGGTAGAGAGAAGCTTGGTACACATTTCTTTAGTATCTTAAGGTATTCTCTAGCCCCTTTAGGCCAATGCCTTTTTTATTCCCTTTAGTACCTCCCTACCTCCCTGTTGTAAAATTTCTTGCGCACAACGGTTTCCAAAGCCCTCTGCTTCGTCAAGTGCACTACTTTTTTCTATTTCCAATTTCTGACTTCCGTCCAAGGAGCATAAACATCCCTTAAAATGCAGTTGTCCACCTATAATCGTGGCTAGGGCTCCTATGGGCGCGCTACATCCGCCTTCTAAAGTGCGTAAAAACTCGCGTTCTATGGTTGTACATAATGCCGTAGGCGGATGATTTAAAGCAATTAACGCTTCTTTTGCATAGCTGTCTTTTTCCATAGCCACCACTACCATGGCGCCCTGAGCCGGTGCAGGAATCATCCAATCTAACACGATATGGTTTTGAGGCGTAAGCTGAATGCGTTCCAATCCCGCTGCTGCAAATATAGCACCGTTCCATGCGTTGTCTTTTAGCTTTTGCATGCGGGTGTTTACATTACCGCGCAAATCGTCTACCTTATGTTGGGGATATTTGTGCAACCATTGTGCCTTTCGGCGTAAACTTCCTGTGGCAATAGTGCCTTTGGTTTGTAAAAATTCTAAGCCTTTATGAACTAAAATATCAACGACATTGGCTCTGGGCAACACTGCTGCTTGCACCATTCCACGAGGAAGCACTGTGGGAACATCTTTCATGGAATGCACTGCTATATCGATATCGCCACGAAGCATGGCCACATCTAAGGTTTTCGTAAATATGCCCGTAATCCCCAATTCGTACAACGGTTTGTCTAAGATAAGATCGCCATCAGATTTTACAGGCATTAATTGAGCCGAATATCCTTGATTTTGTAACAACGATTTTACCGTATTTGCTTGCCACAACGCCAACTGACTGTCTCTCGTTCCAATACGGATAACTTTACTCATCTGAGGTCTACTTCTAATTGAAATACCTTCTGAATTAAATCTAAGCTGGTATTTGCATCGATGTCCGAATCCTTGAGGTGGTTTGCAAATTGTTTCGTAATTTTTTGAATGATGCGCTCCGAAATAATATCGGCTTGTTGGGTGTTGAAGTCTGATACTTTCTTACTTTGAAAGTTGAGTTCCTCATCTTTCATCGTTTTCAATTTCTTTTTCAAAGCCTTAATCACCGGTGCGAAACGACGGGTTTCCAGCCACTGAATAAATTCACGTTTTATATCTTCAATAATAGCTTCCGCTTCCGGAACATATTGTTTTCTTTTCACGAGGGTATCATCTGTCATTTGCGAAAGCGCATCCAAATGAATGGTGGTAATATGAGTCAGCTCTGCCACGTCTGACGAAACGTTTTTTGGAATAGACAAATCTAAGATGAGTAACGGCTTATTAGTATGTATAATTTCTTTGGATATGGTAGGCGATTGTGCCCCGGTGGCTACAATAAGTACATCGGCCTTTCTAATTTCGGTTTGCAAATCCCCGTAATCTTTGACGATCAGATTAAACTTTCCCGCAATTTTTTCGGCCTTGTCCTTTGTGCGGTTTATAAGGGTAATATGCGGGTTTTTGGTGTGTTTTATTAAGTTCTCACAGGTATTCCGCCCTATTTTACCGGTACCAAAAAGCAATATGTTTTTTTCAGAAATATCGGGGACATGAGCCATAATATACTTTACGGAAGCAAAGGAAACCGAAGTAGCACCCGATGAAAGTTCTGTTTCTGTTTTAATGCGCTTACTAGCTTGTATCACAGAATTGCATAGTCGCTCTAAAAACGGATTGGCTAATTCAAACTTTTTGGAACGTGTAAAGCCTTGTTTTATTTGACTAATAACTTCAAAATCTCCCAAAATTTGACTGTCTAGTCCGGTGCCTACCTTAAATAAATGGCTTATGGCGTCTTTATTTTTATACACATAGGCCACTTCCTGAAATTGTTCCACGGTACCGGGAGTATTGTCACACAAAAGTTTTATTAATTGATACGGATGTTGGGCAAACCCGTATAATTCGGTACGATTGCACGTAGAGGTAACCAAAAGACCATCAATGCCTTCCGCTTTGGCTTGCCCCAATAAACGATCCATACTAATTTCATCCAAACTAAAATTACCACGAACCTCAGCATCTGCTTTTTTATAATTTAGTCCAATGGTATAAAAGGAATTGTGTTTGGAAATATGGTAATCCTTCATGTAAGAATTTTGATCAATGCCCAAAAATAGTCGTAACAACTCATTAAAAATAACGCTGGAGGTACAAATTTTATCAAATTTTGTTTTTTGGGTTCTTTTTAACGGTAAAATGCTTAAAACATCTTATTTTTATAGGAAGCAAAGCAATTTTTTAATTTATAATTTAGAATTATTCTAAATAAAATAACACTAAATAGGGGTGTATGGATCACGAAAATATCGTTAAAGGTTCTTTTGAGGAAGTGTTTATTGAAGACGGTTTTTTTGTGTTTAAGATTCAGAACGATGCTCCCGAAGCGCAGCAGGTAACGCGGCAAATAGACAGTTCGTTTATTCAATTCCATTTTTGTGTAAAGGGAAAGGCAAAATTTGTGTTTAATGAAGGTCGCTATGCCTTGGAGGTAGCCGAAGAGCATTCTCTTTTGTTGTACAATACACAAATGGATTTGCCTTTAAATGTTGGGCTTGAACCAAATTCTTGGTTGGTTTCCGTGGTAATGACCATTCAAAAGTTTCATTCTCTTTTCTCCAAAGAGGCGGATTATATTCCATTTTTAAGTGCCGAGAACCGCGATAAAAAATACTATGTGCAAGAAGATATTACCCCGGCCATAGCGGTAGTATTAAGTCAGATTATACAACACAATCTCCATCCGTCCATTAAAAAATTGTACTTAAAGGGCAAAATATATGAGCTTATATCGTTGTATTTCAATAAAAATAGTGATGTAGATTTGGAACAGTGCCCTTTTTTATTGGATGAGGACAATGTTAGAAAAATTAGAAAAGCTAAGGAAATTATTATCTCGCGCATGGCAGAACCTCCTACTCTGGTGGATTTGTCCGAAGAAATAGGTTTAAGTTTAAAAAAATTAAAGGATGGATTTAAGCAAATTTATGGCGATTCTGTCTATAGCTTCTTATTTGATTATAAAATGGATTACGCCCGAAAAATGTTAGAGTCCGGACAGTACAATGTAAACGAAGTTGGTCTTAAAGTGGGCTATAGTACGGCCAGCCATTTTATTGCCTCTTTTCGCAAAAAGTATGGTACCACTCCCAAAAAATACGTTACCTCTTAAACGACCTCAGACAAAGTTTACAAGGCAGTTAAAGATAGTCTCAAATTATCTAGAAACCATAGTAAACTTCTTTGACAACAGAAATACAAATTACAGCATCCTTCGACTCCAAAACAAAGTTCTTTAGAGCAAATCAAAGAGGTGTAGTAGATGTTAAATTTTTATTATTCAAAAGACTCTATACTTTAGTGCTTTACCTCTTTTACTTTCGAAACTTTTTCGATTTTTACGAATCCCTGTTTCGCATCCTATAGAACCAATACCTTCAAACCGGCTCATACTTACCTTACTTCTTTATTCGGTTTTTTAGTGCTATTTCCGGCCTTATATTGTTGCCCATTATGCATCTTAAACGTAGCGATTTATACTAAATAGCACCTTCATTCGTTAATTTTCAGATAGGTGAACGTATTTTATACCTATACATCGTTAATGCCCTTTCTTTTAGAAAATATGAACAAGCTTTTACCCTTAGTACTCTTAAGCCTTTTGGTTGCCAGTTGTTCGGGCTACTTCGATACGACATCTAAAAACATGCCTTACACCCACCCTAAAAAACATGAGCACATGACAATAGACATCAAATCAATAGCAACGGCCTACCTTAAATCGGGCACTTACGGTGGTTCTACCCAACACGAAGTTTTTCCTACGGTGTATCACTACACCCATTTTGACGGGTACAATTCAGACAAAAACGAAGAATTTCAATCCTTATTTAGCACGTATATCCAAACTATAAAGGTGAACAACAGTATTTCTCTTCAAGAATATCTCACCTATTTATATAACAATAATTCCGAAAAACTGCAGGAAATACACCGTAAAGACCAAGAAAAGCGTGCCGTAGGGAACAGCCATGTGGAACTTGCAAAACTCTTTTTTGTAGATGATGAAGCAGGCACAGTGCTACGCATGGATCCTTACTTGGTCTCATTAAGCCACAACGAACACTCGAGCAACCTCCATCTATTTTTACAGGAAAATGCCACGCACTTTAAAAGCGAAATACCCGATGCATTTTTTACGAAATACTATGGAAACTAATCCTTTGGGCGCTCCCCTTAAAAAGTGGGTTGGGCTTGGAGTATATCCAAAGCGCAGCCGAAGGGCTGCCACCCCTATGGTAAAACCACCACGAGCCATGAGCAAACTATCGGTACTGTTGTTGGTATTATGCACACTCAACGCCTGTGCCCAACAAAAAGTCAAAACTCATAAAAGCACAAAAATGCAGTACAACAAAGAACAAATAATTTTAGAAGTGGCTTTATCGCCAGGAGGTCCAGGAAGCCACAGCTATGCCTACACTGTATATGCCGATGGTCGCGTTTCCCTTCCAGGAGATTCTTATCATACCGCTTCAAACCAACTTTCTTCAAAGCAGTTAGCGGCAATAAACAAAAAATTAAACAACATCGATCTTGAAAAGTTGAGTAACGCACAAAGAGGCGCGTTACCAAAACAAACCGTCCACAACGGACAATCTGTAAAATTGAACTGTTATCACAACAAAAAGTACTTTCGTCTAAGGTACCGAAAAGGAAGCGAACCCATTCCCGATGAAGTTACTCATTTCCACAACTATTTTATAAACTTGGCAACAACCCTTGAAAAAAGGAGTAATTTTTAACAAAAAAGTTGAAATGACAACAACAAAATCAACAGCGATTTTATTCGTTTTGGCGCTAACTATTAGCTGTAATAACACAAACACACAAACTCAAAACAAGGCCATTTCTGAAAATGAAATGACGAAAGAAGTGGAAACCATTATTAACGAAGCCATTTCGGAAAATGAAGCTATTAATGCACTGGCCGAAGTAAAGACCATCATTGAAGCGCTGGATGCATCAATTTTTATGGATAAAACCACCCCTCAAGAATTGGCAACATATTTCCCAATAGACTTACAAAAAGGAGATGCTGGCAATTACAGAAATGATGTTCCCTATATGGAGTATAAAACAATAAATGAATTTTCTTTTGAAGAGGGTGTATTAAACGCTATAATATGCGCTTCGGCGTACTTAGATAGGAATATAAAAGGGCAAAATAACCACGGCAAAGAGGTGCTGGAATACGTAATTACCCAACTTGGAAAACCTGAAATCGTTGATAGGGAGCAGCATTGGGAAAGAGAACATTACAACATCATTTTTCGGGATATTCACTTTTATGAGGATGGCAATTGGACCCTCTGGATACAATCGCACAAAAATTATTTTCCATCCGAATTTCTTCCTGAAGAGTAACCTTAAAATTCATATATGAGTCAACAACCCATAGACCTGCCGGATGAAATATGCCTCAGTGCCGTAATGCCGGAAGGTACATCGTACAAATCACAATTTCTATTTACAATAAAACATATTGTAAACCATCCTAATATTGAATTTTATTCTTGGTTTTTATCTGCGCAAATCGCAGAAAAAAGGTCGTTCAATGCGAAACTAACGACAAAACCTACAGCCAATGATTTTGAACGCTATAAGGACTATTTTGAAGACGGTTTTGGTATAGTTACCTCCGTGGGTCAATTCATTATAAGAGATATGGATGTTGACGACTTCACTAGAAAAAACAACGAAAATTTGGGGTACACTACGGGCTGGAGAATTACTGTAAAGTTGGTTGAATGTCTTATGGAACCATTTGATCAACATAAGTTCTTTGCAGCCATTCCTATTTATCAAAGTATTTTACAGGCATTGATCATTGAATACCCGCCAAAAAGGGCTATCATATATCGCCAACAAATTGGCAATCTTTACTTAGGGCCATTTCCTCCTCACGCAGAGCCAGAGGCCATGGTTGCTTACACAGATAAAATGTATATTGAAGAAACTTATGCTTCTCTGGATGCTTTTTGCGATCAGTGGGACAAGGTAAGTTTTCATAACCAAAACGGGGTTTTGGCAGAAAGAGATCTGCACATTATATCCGAGTCCGATTACAAAATAAGTATATTAAAACGAGGTATGGGTCTACTCCGTGTCGCCAAAGCATCTGTTCTTGGGGGATCGCGAGGAATTTATAGGATAGCACCTACGCCTTACGACGAACAGAAACTAGCGCAACTACCCAGTTATATAGAACAAATAGGCTACAATGAGAACGAAAAAAGCCTTGAATATACGGCCTATGTTCCGGAGGATGCTTTTTTTAGCCCAAAAGATATTTTCTTATTAATGGATTATGCAGAAAATGGCACCGCAGATGGCAAAGAAGTAAAAACCGTCATTATTACATTTCCTACAAAAGCAATGGCAGAAAAAGAAGCCTTAGTTCTTAGGTATTTGGATTATGTGAAAATTCAGTATTTGGCAGGTAATGGCTCGTGGGCAATTCTTTCTTAATAAAGTAAAACGCATTCAAAACATAGGAGATAAATAATAGCAACAAAAGAAAGTATGAAGAAAGTAAACGAACAACAAATAAACAATTACTTTCACCAACTTCAATTAGCCTTTCCTGAATTTGAAACGCATGAAAAGAAAATTTTTGAGCCTTCCGAAACTGATTTTCCATTTTCTTGGAAAGACCCACTAAAAGCAGCTGATAATGTACTTAAAGTGCTTGCCCGGCACATTGGTTTAGATGCAGAACGGTTTGATTTGATGTTCTACGAGCAGTACCCCGAAGAAGACGTAGAAGACCCAAATTCCGTATATCTCAAGTTCAGAAACGATAAAAAATCAACCTTGCAAGATTACCAAAATAGCGTTAAAAAATATTGCATCAACATAGATGCTTTTGTTTTTGCATATGCCGATTGGGTAATTGCTGCTATTGCGCACGAAATTTGCCATTTAAAACTTTTAGAAAAAGGAATTTTTGATGTTGGCGACGAAAAACTAATAGACGTTGCTACGGTTTATTTCGGTTTTGGAAAGTTAACAGCGCTTGCTTCTGCCAATAAGGGCAAAAGCCTAGAGCCACATGCTCATAAACGTTTTGGAAGCTTATGCGACGAGGAATGGTCATTTGCTTTAGCGGTATGCAACAACTACAAAAGATAAGCAAAGCACAGCGATAGCGCTTACTCCATTGTCTTAAGGTGTTGCCCTACTAAGGATAAACTAAGCGAACCTAACACCTGCTTGAAACGTTGCACCCCTTATTTTCAATGTCGTGCGCTAAGCCAAGTTTGCTTTTGGGTAAAAATCCTTTTACAATTAGTGCCAGCCCAAACACCATAAGTACAATCCCCAAAGTACGTTTCATAATGCGAATTCTTTTTGTGGTTAGTTTGCTTCGTAATTGCTTAGCCAGCAATATTTTACATAAATCGGTCAGAAAATAAGCCCCTATCATGGTTCCAAAAAATAAGACCATACGTTCGGGATCGTTATTTACACTAGGCCCAATAATGATAATGATGCCTAACCAAAAAATAAGGACACCAATATTGATAAAGTTAAGCAAAAACCCCTTCAAAAAAAGACCGGCATAACTGCCTTTGGTACGTTTTATTTTTACAGGTTCCTTTTTATTCTCCTTTCTTAAAAATGTTGTGATGCCAAATACAAGGAGAATTGCCCCACCAAACACATATAGCCCCGGCAGATTGCTTAGGTTTTCGAGAAGTTGATAACTACTAAAATAGGCTATGGTGATAAAAAGAACATCTGCCAAAATAACACCTAAGTCAAAACATACGGCCGCCCGAAATCCTTTTAATGCGCTGGTTTCTAATAGCACAAAAAAAACGGGGCCAATCATAAAACTCAATAAAAATCCTAAAGGTATTGCTGCCTGTACAACTTCTAACATGTAGCTACATTCGTATTATCTTTCCTCCAAAAACCGTTTTCTCTTCCATTTTTTCAGGATTGCCATACACATGCACAGTGCCACCAGCTTTTACGGATGCTTTTACGTAGTCTGAAGCAAAAATTTCTGCCGTAGAACCTGCATTCACATTAACAGTGGTAAATTTTGTTTTAAAATCCTTTCCTTTATACACACCTCCTGTATTCACAATAACATCTTGATTGTCTGAAGAACCCTTTGCTGTAACGACGCCACCGGTAACTGTTTTTATTAAAAGTTGTTCTACTTTGGCGTCCACTTCTACCTGACCCCCTTCCTGCGCTTTTAATTCTAACACAGGTTGCGAAAAGGGTTGTTTTGCATTTATTTTAGCATCTTCATTTACATCTAAAACCACTAAATTATCGGTATAATACAAGTCTATAAAAGTCCGATATCCGCTAAAAATTTTAGTAATTTCCATTCTAATTTTTAAAACGTCGTTTGTAAGCACAATGGCCACCTTATCGGTATTGGCACCTGTAATGACCGCCTTATTTTCATTGGATTTAATTAGTGTTACCGACAAACCATCGTACACCTTTACATCCCTAAAAGGCTGAAGCGCTTTGGTTACTTTTTCATTTTGCGATTGTAGACCTGACATCGCAAAAAAAAGGAAAACAAAAAGGAAAGCTTTCTTCATGTTCTATGATTTATCACAGTAATGGCACACGAAATCAAAATTCATTCCAAAAAAACTATTATTCCGTTGCCTTACCTATCAAGGTAAAGTCTAAATGTCGTTTTGCAAGATCGGCATTTTTTACCTTTACAATTACTTCGTCTCCTAACTGAAATGTTTTTTTGGTACGTTCGCCTATAATGGCATATTGCTTTTCATCAAAGATATAATAATCATTTTTTATATCCCGTATGCGTACCATACCCTCACATTTGTTCTCTATAATCTCCACATACACACCCCATTCTGTAACACCGGAAATAACACCCAAAAATTCCTTTTCGCCGTGATCCTGCATATATTTTATTTGCATATACTTTACAGAATCCCGTTCGGCATTGGCCGCCAAACTCTCCATATCGGAGGAATGTTTGCACTTTTCTTGAAAAATTTCTGCCTTTGGCGATGCTGCTCCTTCTAAATAATGCTGTAATAAACGGTGCACCATAACATCCGGATACCGCCGAATAGGCGATGTAAAATGGGTATAATAATCGAACGATAAGCCATAATGGCCTATATTATCTACTGTATATATCGCTTTACTCATACTCCGAATAGCCAAGGTATCTACTAAATTTTGTTCTTTTTGACCCTTTACGTCTTCCAACAACTTATTTAAAGAATTACTAATACTTTTACGATCTTTAAAATTTAATTGATGACCAAAACGTGAAATAATTTGATTCAATGCCATCAGCTTATCCTCATCCGGTATATCATGAACCCTATACACAAATGTTTTAACGGGTTTTTGTTTTCCTATATACTCGGCTACTTTTCTATTGGCTAACAACATAAATTCTTCTATCAATTTATTTGCTTCCTTAGCCTCCTTAAAATACACACTCTCGGGCTCGTGTTGCTCATTAAGATTAAAACGAACTTCTATTTTATCAAAAGAAATAGCTCCAGCTTGCATCCGTCTTGCGCGCATAATGTGTGCTAAATCATTGAGTTTCTTTGTGGCGTCTACTATAGAATCGCTTACATTGTACGCATAGCCACGTATAGATACCTCATCTGGTATGGCACTACTTCCGGTTTCTATAATATGTTGTGCTTCTTCATAGGCAAATCTTTCATTGCTATTCGTTACCGTTCTTCCAAACCATTGGTTTATAACATGTGCTTTAGCATCTAACTCGAAAACGGCAGAAAATGTGTACTTGTCTTCATTGGGTCGCAACGAACAGGCATTATTTGACAGTACTTCCGGTAGCATAGGTACCACTCTATCTACCAAATACACAGAGGTAGCTCGGTTATAGGCTTCATCGTCTAAAAGGGTATCAGGTATTACATAATGCGATACATCAGCGATATGAATTCCTATTTCATAATTACCATTTTCTAAATATTGAAACGATAGGGCATCATCAAAATCCTTAGCATCTTTAGGATCTATGGTAAAGGTAAGAACCTCACGCATATCCCTTCTTTTAGCTATTTCTTCCTCCTTAATCCCTGTATCTAAACCGTTGGCATATTGTTCTACCTCTATGGGAAATTCATAAGGCAACCCATATTCTGCCAAAATGGAATGGATTTCTGTATGATGTTCTCCTGGTTTGCCCAACACCTGTCGTATACTTCCTTCGGGAGAATCCGCACGATCGGGCCAATTGGTAATCTCCACAATAACCTTATCCCCATCGGTCGCCTCACCTAAATTATCCTTCCCTACAAAAATATCGGTATACATTCTAAAATCGGAAGGACGCACAAAAGCAAATGTTTTTTGCATATCTACAATCCCCACAAACGACATTTTATGTCGTTCTAAAACCTGAGTTACTTCCCCTTCTAATTTTTTACCCGATCTTCGTGGATATATGTATACCTCTACGATATCCTTGTGAAACGCTTTGTGAAGTTTGTTTGATGGTATAAAGACATCCTCTTCCATACCGTCAATTTTAATGTAGGCATTTCCTCTTCCCGTAATATCTACCACACCTCTATGATACGATCTTGTAGATGCTATAGCTTTATAATTTCCTCTACTTTCTTCAACTATTTTTTTTCTCTCTTTTAGTGCTACTAAGCTCTTAATGAGTTCATTTCTATCGTTGGCATCTGTTATTCCTATTTTTGCTGCAATTTGTTTATAATTAAAAGTTTTGTTGGGCTCTTTTTCTAAAACAGTGAAAATACCTTTGGTAATTTCGTTGCTTTTTTGCCCTTTAGATTTCTTTTTACTTTTTGACATGAACTATTTTAATTTCGTGAAAATTACGAATTATTATCCGAAGCGAAATGGATATACTTATGGGATTCCAAATGACATCATAAATTGTTATAAACAGTATTATATATATATATACTATTTAATTTTTAATTTAAAAAAAGGAAATGATGCTTATTATAGTATGTTCATAGTCTAAATAACTTTTTGTAGAAATTGTTGCTATGAACACTTAAATAATGTTATTGACATTTTGTACCACCCTATTTTATTTATAAATCAATACCTTATCAATGTTATAAACGATGTTGAATTGTATTTTTCAACATGAAATTAGTGATAATTTAATGTTAGTTTTATGTTAACTTGATAGGCTGTAGGTTTTATAACTTGCTACTATAAAATGAAAGATTTAGGTTGCATTGTTTTGAAATTTTTATAAGCGATAATTGCAAGCTAAATACAAAAT
Source organism: Aurantibrevibacter litoralis (assembly GCF_034651555.1). Lineage (NCBI taxonomy): Bacteria > Pseudomonadati > Bacteroidota > Flavobacteriia > Flavobacteriales > Flavobacteriaceae > Aurantibrevibacter > Aurantibrevibacter litoralis. The sequence continues at coordinate 130,031 of NZ_JAYEEQ010000005.1, forward strand.
GGAATAGTCCTTTTTTTTGTAAAGGTTTTTAACAATAGTAGGTGAAAACTATACTACTAAGAATCAGAATATTGTATTTTAAATTAAAGCTAAGTGTTCATAAACTCTTTTCTAACGGGTTTCCGATGCTTTTCGTACATTTATGTTTCTTTTTAATAGTACTATATATGAAATGAGCATAACTAAATTTTATCATTAGGTACCAAACCGATTTGATTATATTTTTTATGTGAATTCCTAAAAATGAAGTAACTAAAAATTTCTTCATTTACAGCAAACTATAAAATTTTGAACAGATGAAAATAGCTATTGGAAATGATCATGCAGGTACGGAATACAAACTTGCAGTTATTGGTTTATTAAAAGCAATGCACATAGAGGTTATAAATCATGGCACAGATGGTATGGATAGTGTAGATTATCCAGATTTTGTACATCCTGTAGCTATTGACGTAGAAGAAGGTAAGGCTCAGTACGGTATTATTATATGTGGCAGTGGCAACGGTGCTTCTATGACCGCTAACAAACATCAAAAAGTAAGGGCTGCTTTGTGTTGGACTAAGGAAATTGTAGCTTTAGCCAGAGAACATAATGATGCTAATATACTAAGTTTACCTGCTAGGTTTATCTCTTTACCACAGGCGTTGGATATGGTAAAGGTCTTTTTAGAAACCAATTTTGCAGGCGGTCGCCATGAGCGTAGAATTGAAAAAATATCTTGTAGTTAGGTAATTACATTAATTATGGGGCATTCGCATCACCATCATCACCATCATGCTTCGGATGTGAAAGGAAAGAATCTGGTGATTTCAATTGTACTGAATGTGCTCATTACCGTAGCCCAGATTGTAGGCGGTTTATTTTCAGGCAGTTTGGCTTTATTATCCGATGCGCTTCATAATTTTAGTGATGTAATCTCTTTGGTGCTTAGTTACGCAGCTAATGTATTTGCCAAAGAAAAAGCATCTCACCGCCATACTTTTGGATTTAAGAGGGCCGAAATCATGGCCGCTTTTATTAATTCGGCAACGCTTATGGTGGTGGCGGTATTTTTAATAATCGAGGCCATAGAGCGCTTAATTACTCCAAGAGAAATAGAAGGAAATGTAGTACTATGGTTAGCACTTTTAGGAATTTTAGCCAACGGATTTAGTGTGCTTCTTTTAAAAAAGGATGCAGCCTTAAATATGAATATTAAATCAGCGTATTTGCACTTACTTACCGATATGATGGCTTCCGTAGCCGTACTTGTAGGAGGAGTTCTAATTACTTTTTATAAGGTGTATTGGATTGATGCCGTACTTACGATGCTAATAGCCGGCTATTTAATTTACATGGGGTACGATTTATTAAAGGCCTCTACCAAAGTGCTGATGCTGGCAAGTCCGGAAACAATAGAAGTCTCCGCAATTGTAGATACTTTAAGTGCTATTGCCCCCATTAAAAATGTGCATCATGTGCATATTTGGCAGTTAAATGATCATACTATTCATTTGGAAGCGCATATCGATTTTAATCAGGATATTCTCCTTTCAGAATTTGATGCTGTTTTAACTACTATTGAAGAAACCTTAGGTAGGGAATATGGGATAAGTCATTTTAGTATTCAGCCGGAATTTGGTAAGTGCAGCAACAAAGAAATTATTGTACAGGAATAACAGGATGGATATTACGGTAAAAAAATTTAAGGATCTCCAAAACCAAGAACTCTATTATATATTACAGTTGCGAAGTGCTGTGTTTGTGGTAGAACAAAATTGTGTGTATCAGGATCTTGACGGGAAAGATTTTAAGGCACTTCATGTGATAGGCACCAAAAAAGGAGAACTAGTAGCGTATACACGTATTTTTAAGGCAGGTAAATATTTAGAATATGCCAGTATAGGAAGGGTACTTGTAAAAGAAAGTGCACGTAAATACGGTTATGGTAAAGATATCTTGAGCGCTTCAATAACAGCTATAGCAACCTATTTTAATGAAAGCAGGATACAACTTTCCGCACAATGTTATTTACAACGATTTTATAATTCGTTAGGATTTATAGCAATAGGGGAATCTTATTTGGAAGATGGAATTCCACATATCCTTATGGAGAAACGATAGGCACAGTTCCCGGAACGAACTAAATTTTTAATAACGATTCTTCAGACAAATTAATGTCTTTAATCATGTCATTGGTAAATTTATAGTGTCCTTTGGTGGTTATAATTTTAAAGCGATGATCTTTTAAGCGGCTTAGTGCATGCAATACTAGCCATTTGGATTTTAATAAGCGCGCCTTTTCAGATTTAAGACTGATATCAAAAACATAGCGACGACCGTTTTTGTACGCTACAATATCTGGGGTAATGCTAATTTCACTATCTTTTTTATGATACGTCTTTGGCCGATCATATCCTTCTAAATCGGCTTTTATCTGTTCAAAACCATGAAGTTCTAGGTGTTGGATTGATTTTTTTAAAAAAGCCTCGTTTTCCGTTTTTTCCGTAGTAATCATAATGGGAAATATACAAAAAACTAAGAACATAAAAAATTAATTAACAGCACTTTATATAGAAAAGATTTTTTTACATACAAATAAAGATGTTCATGAGACCGCTGATAATCTAAATGAGATTCTGTTTGTGTATGATGAAAAAAAGGTAATTCTAGCACCTTTCTCACCGCTACTTACTTACTCATTTAAAGCGCTATGTAGTTTGTATTTTTAAGGTAAGGCAAACGCTATAATTTTATTGCCTTTAGGCGTGCCTAATTTTTCACCGCCGCACGCAATAACCACATATTGTTTGCCATTAACAGCATACGTAGCCGGAGTAGCAAAAGCAGCAGCGGGCAGTTGATACTGCCAAAGAACTTTTCCGGTTTTTTTATCAAAAGCCCTGAAAAAGCCATCTTTGGTAGCTCCAATAAAGAGTAATCCATTGGCTGTAACTACAGGCCCTCCATAATTTTCGGTTCCGGTGGGCGTATTTCCTGCCTCGTTTAAAGTTTCAGATTCACCAAAGGGAATAGACCAAAGATAATTTCCTGTATTTAAATTAATGGCATGTAGTGTACCCCAAGGCGGGGAAATTCCGGGATTACCCGCTGCATCCAAGAACTTTGTGTACCCTGTATGGGTGTAAGGCACAACGTTTTCAGTTAGGGGTACGTCTGCAAGCACCTCCATTTTATCTTGAATATCAAATAAGTAATTTAATAAAGCTTCCCTTTCCGTTGTGGGTATTTGCGGAAAACCAGTCATCATACCTTTGCCTTGAGTTATAATGTCGGAAACTTCTAGTGTTGTCCTTCGTTGTTCGATATCAACTAAAGAGGGAAAGCCGCTGGCCGCCAATCCCTTTCGATCCTTTTGATGACAACTCGCACAATAGGTGGTATAAACGCGTTGTCCTAATGGCATTTCTTCTGATGATCCTTCTTGCTTTTCCATTTGGAGTAACCACGCCATTTCGTTGGAATTTACGTAAAGTATACCTTCGTTAGGATCTGCGGCTGCACCTCCCCATTCCGCTGCTCCGTCATAGCCCGGTAAAAGAAAAACAGGGGTTAAGGCTGGCGGTGCATAGAGCCGTTTAGCAGATTGATTAAATATGGTGATAAGTTCTTCCCGGTTTGGGGCATAGGGACTTATATCATTTTCGGTGAGTTCATTCGATTGTCGCGCAAAAGGTTTTGGCTTTACAGGAAAGGGTTGGGTGGGCCATGGCGTTTCACCCTCGAGGGTAGAAGACGGAACTGGGCGTTCTTCAATATCAAACAAAGGAACTCCCGTTTTCCGGTCGAATAGAAATACATAACCTTGTTTGGTTACCTGGGCTACAGCGGCAATTTTTTTGCCCTGATGTGTTACGGTTATTAAATTGGGTGGCGCAGGGAGATCTCTGTCCCAAATGTCGTGATGCGTAAACTGAAAGTGCCAAAGCCGTTCCCCTGTTCTTGCGTTTAACGCTAAAAGACAATTGGCATACAAATTACTGCCTTTTCGAATGCCACCGTAAAAATCCGGGGCTGCCGAGCCCGTAGGCACGTAAATAATACCTAACGCTTCATCTACTGCCATACCGGCCCAGTTGTTAGCGGCACCAACGGTGCCATTGTCGATATACGTTCGGTCTTCCCAAGTTTCTGAGCCCGATTCGTCCGGATAGGGAATGGTGTGAAAGACCCACGCTACAGCACCCGTAATTACATTAAAAGCCATAATATCGCCGGGAGCGGCACCCACATCTTCTCCGAGTCGCAACGGCATCACAATAAGATCCTCATAGATAGTACCCGGCGTATTAGAAATTACAAATGCATTTTTAGCCCTTTCCGGAAGGCCGGATCGTAAATCTATTTTTCCATTTTCACCAAAAGAAGGGATAGGCTGCCCGGTTAATGCATTTAGGGCATATAACTCGGAACCTACGGTGTATAGTATGCGTTTGTCTGCTCCTTTTTCCCAATATGAAACCCCTCTACTGGTAGAATGCCAAACTTTTAAGGAATCGCCAAAACGCCAGAGCTCTTCGCCTGTGGCTGCATGTAGTGCAAAGGCTCTAAGTGCTGCCGAAACACCATATAAAATTGTATCTATAATAATAGGATTCATTTGCATCTGTCCGTAGTCTTCAGAGGCGTAAGACCAAGCAACTTCTAAAGTCGTAACATTTTCGGGTGTAATTTGTGAAAGTGTAGAGTAGTGGTTACGATCCGGACCTCCTAAATATGAACGCCATGTAGTATAGTCTTGGACTAGCTTTGGGGATTCTAAGTTGTTTTTACAGGCATAGAAGAAGAAAATACTAAGTAAAAGTAATATGGTGTTACGCATGGTAAAGGCTTAGGATAAAAAAAAACATAGTTTTAAAAGTACAAAAAATAGCGAACACTACATTGGGCAAACCAATTTGTAAACGCCTCACAGAGAATTTAGAATGTAATGTAAGCGAGATTGTTTAAAACGTATGAATTGTGACACTAAAAAGGATACCCGATAGTTGGTTTTTTACCTTCCGATAAGAAAAACGTTAGCGTGCTTAGAAATCACGCACATTTTGATCTTAAAAATATTTGGGATAATCGAATGAGGTAGGTAGTTGCATAAAATTACTTGGCATCATTTGTCTTTGCCATCATAATTACAAAGGAGACATAAGGGAAAACAAATCATCTTCTACCGCGACGGTCATAAGCTGTAGGTTTTCAGGGTGTTTTTTGAGGTAACTGTTAAGAATTCGGTGAATGTCGCGATTGTCTTTTTGATGCACTAAAAGAGAAGCTATTTGTTTTGGGGAGATGTTTCTAAGTGGAGCTGTTTTGTATCCAAAGCCTTTATAGATACCGCCCTGCACTAACACAAATGCCGTTTCTTTGGGATGTCGGCCTTTTTCCCAAATAACAAAATTTTGGTTTTCAAATTGTAGTGAAGCAACGGCTCGTAAGACTCTGTTATTATAAGTGTTTATAGCTTCTTCTTGGCGACATACCCCTTTGCATTGCTTTATTTGGTAATGAAAGCAACTGCTTACATTGGTTTGTAAGCTACAGTATTTGGGGCAAAGCTCATACGTTTCGCAAAGGGTTTCCAAAAAACTTCGGCATTCGGTAACCGAATAAAATTTTAACAAAGGTTGTTGTACCAGTTTACTGTGGTTATAGGCCAGATGCAGTACGCCGGAGGTATCTTCATAGGTAAACAAGGCAATACTTTCTTTTACCCTACGCTGCGCCCGGTTGTATTTTGGAAATAGTTGTTTTATTTCTGCCGATTCCAGTAACAGTGCCAAGAGTTCACTTCCGGTTTCGGTGAAATCGATGTCTGCTACCTCCATACACATGGTAAGCTCTTTTTTCGTCTTATCGTAAAAATGGCTCAATACCCTTTGTTTTATGTTGTTCGCCTTGCCCACATAAATGACGTCCTTTTGGGCATTTTTAAAATAATATACCCCTTCGGTTTCCGGTAATTTTTCAAAAACTTCCTTGGGCAATAGTGGGGGAAGCGTGGCCTGCCTGGAACGAACATTTAAAAACGAAGAAAAAACGGTATTATCTGTGTCCAATTCCAGTAATTGGCGAAAGAGTTTTACCGTGGCTTCTGCATCACCTCTGGCACGATGCCTATCGGTAATAAAAATACCCTGTGTTGCGCATAAAGGACCTAGACTGTAGGATGATAAATGAGGTATCAGTTTGCGAGATAAACGCACGGTACAGAGTTTTTTTAGCTTAAAATCGAACCCTAATTCTTTAAATTCTTTTTGAATGCCGTTATAATCAAAGTTTACATTGTGCGCCACAAAAACAGTGTCTTTGGTAAACTCCAGTATGGTTTTGGCTACTTCATAAAACTTAGGTGCGTGCTGCACCATGGCATTGGTTATCCCCGTAAGATTGCTAATAAATTGAGGGATGTTGCACTCCGGATTAATGAGGGTGGTGTACTCATCAATAACTCGTTCCCCATCGAACTTAAAAATAGCGATTTCGGTAAGTTTCATTCCGGTATACCCATTTCCGGTGGTTTCTATGTCGACAATGGAATACATCTGAAAAGGTAAATATTGGGTTTTGAAGATAAGGATTTATTTTTTTACGCGATAATGGAGATTGAAATGCTCCGACGCTTGCCTTTTTGCACCATGGGCGGACGCAGAAACGCAATGTAAAGGTTCCTTTTGATGCCTCGTGGGCCTGCTCCGGGGTCGTTTGCCAATATAATTGTATACTTTCTGGCTATAAAGATATTTTCTTATGTGCGGTTTTCATATCTGCATATCTTGGATCTTGGATGTAATCTTGTTTTTGCATTTTAATAACCTCGATGCTCAGAAAACCAAATTCACTTACTACTTTTCCATAAAACCGATAAATCCCTTTGCCCCTAAAAATGTATTTTGCGGCCACCGGAGGAAAAAGTACCGTATCGAACACTTCGCCTTGCTGATCTACTAAAGTGGCAAATTGCATCCGTTTTCCGGTATGAGTGCGGGTATTTTTTACCGTTACAAGATAGCCATAAATGTCGATGTGCTTATGGAGGTATTTTTCTAAATCTTTACTGCCTTTGTTGTTTTTAGGGGGTTCTTTTAGTAGTGTAAATGGGCTGCACAAACAAAACCCCAACAACTCCCATTGGGTAAATGCGGTTTCTAAATCTGTGGCATACAATTTGGGAATCTGAAAATTTTGTGGTTTGGGCGGAAATAGTTTCGGATATACTACCGTTTTTGCTTTAGAGAGCAACATATGCGCCTGCCACAGCAACTCATATTTATTGATTTGGGTAAACCGAAAGGCATCAATCCGTATTAAAATACTGATCTGCTCTATGGAAATAGGTACCCGATCTAAAAAATCGTTTAACGAACTAAATGCACCTTCTTTTTGACGCGCTTTTATAAGGCGTTCCATGACTCTGGCTTCCAGTTCTTTTAAGTACATAAACCCCAGATAGATATCTGTTTCATAAATACAGTTTACAATTGCACTTTTATTTACGCAGGGAGGGTGAATTGTGGCACCCAACATTCGCGCCTCATGCACATAGAATTCGGTGCTATAAAAGCCACCCCCATTGTTAAGTACCGCTACCATATATTCTAACGGAAAATAGGCGCGTAAAAATAGCGTTTGGTAACTTTCTACGGCATAGGAAGCAGAGTGTCCTTTAGCAAAAGCATAACCTGCAAAGCTGGCTACCTGATTCCATACTTCGAAGATTACCGTGTCGGGATAGCCTTTTTTACGGCAATTTACGATAAACAGATCCTGTACTTTTTGAAACTCTTCTCGGGAGCGAAATTTGCCACTCATACCCCTTCGCAACACATCGGCCTGACCCAGATCCAGACCGGCAAAATGATGGGCTACTTTAATGACATCTTCCTGATACACCATAATACCATAGGTTTCTGGCATTACTTTTAACAATACCGGATGTGCCATTTTCTGTGCCCGTTCCGGATCGCTGTGGCGTAGGATATATTCTCGCATCATACCACTTTTTGCTACGCCGGGTCTAATTATGGAGCTTGCCGCTACCAAACCCAAATAGGTATCTACCTTTAGCTTTTTCAGCAGCATCCGCATGGCAGGCGATTCTACGTAAAAGCATCCCATACATTGGGCACTCTTTACCAGAGTATTAATTTGAGGGTCTTTTTTAAATTTCTTGACGTCGTGTATATCGAATGTATTTATTTTATTAGGTTGGTTCTGTGCTATAATTGCTATAGCCTCTTTTATTTTCGCAAGGCCGCGTTGGCTTAAAATATCAAACTTAAAAAGGCCTACATCTTCGGCAATGACCATATCAAACTGAGTGGTAGCAAATCCTTTTGGGGGCAAATGAGTAGCCGAAAAACAGTGAATGGGTCTTTCGGTAATTAAAATTCCTCCGGCATGGATACTGAGGTAATTGGGCATTCCATGAATATGTTGTGCGTATTTGAGCACTAAAAGAGAAATCTCATCCAAATCGGTGGGTTGGTAGCCTCCATCACAAAGCAAATCTATATCTTCTTTGGGAAGGCCGAATACTTTGCCCAACTCACGTACAGCCCCATTATGCTGAAAGGTAACATAAGTTCCTAAAAGCGATACATTTTTAAAGCGATTAAAAATATAGGTCGTCATGGCCTCCCGATCTTTCCATGAAAAATCGATGTCGAAATCGGGTGGATTTACCCGATACAGGTTAATGAAGCGTTCAAAATACAGATCGAGTTCTATGGGATCTACATCGGTAATTCTCAATAAATAGGCTACAATGCTATTAGCGCCACTACCGCGACCTACATAGAAAAAACCTTGACTCCGGGCATAGGAAACAATATCCCAATTGATAAGGAAATAGGATACAAACTTCATTTTCTTTATCAGATCCAACTCCTTTTTAAGCCGTTTTGAAATCTCTTCACCTTCTGAAGCTTTTATATCCGGATAGCGATAAGGCAGTCCTTTTTGGCATAATTCTTCTAAGAGCAGGGTGTCTTGTTGTGGGTTTCCGGTATAACACTGTAAGTTTTGTGGTTTTCGTCCTTCAGAAAAATCAAATACAATGTGGCATTCATTCATTAGCTTTTCGGTGTTTTCTAAAATAAAACTGTACTCGGAAAAAACGGCAGCTAAATTTTGAATCGGAAACATCTTTTCGTCTATATGCCCTTCTTCATCTTTAGGCAATAAACTTAATAACACATTGTTGTCAATGGCACGTAGCAAGCGGTGCGTATTAAAATCGCGTTTATTTCTAAAAGTAACGGGCTGTAGCACCACCAATTTGTGTTTTAGCCCTACCAATCTGGAAAAGGGTAGGCGTCTTAGATCGGCTATGGAAATACCTATATACTCGTGTTCCAGAAAAGATATATATTCGTGCAATACTACCTTTTCAAACGGATAAATTATATAAGCATTTTTAAAAAATGGGGCTTTAAAAGGGATCTTTTTTTCTTGGCGTAAGTGCTCGGAGAGAAAGGCATTTAGTTCCCTGTAGCCCTCATTGTTTTTTGCAATGCCCACAAAGCAGGGGTCTACACCATTTCTAAAGTCGATACCTAAAATGGGTTTAACCCCAAATTCAGGTGCTTTTCGAACAAAATTAAGGCAAGCCGAAGTATTGTTGATGTCTGTTAAGGCCAACTGTTTTATATGGTTTTCTTGTGCCAATTGCAGGAGTGCCACCTCAGAAAAGGTGCCGTAGCGAAGACTGTAGTAGGTGTGGCAGTTTAGGTACATTTTTCGTTGTTGGTTGTTCGTTGTCCGTTGATGGTTGTTCGTTGATGGTTTGACCTTTCCTAGCCTGTCCTAAGGCGGTTGATGTGGCGTTACTACATTATTACATTTTCAAATGGCTACATTTTCAAATTTTCAAATCGTTGTCCGTTGATGGTTGGGTCTCCCTTATCCCCTCTCAAGGAGTTAGATGTTTCGTTACTACATTTTCACATTATTACATTTTCAAATCGTTGATGGTTGTCGGTTGATCGTTGTCGGTTGATGGGTTGACCTTGCATAGCCCCCCCTAAAGCCGGAGATGCTGCGTTACTACATTGTTATATTTTCAAATGGCTACATTTTCAAATTTTCAAATCGTTGTCCGTTGATGGTTGTTCGTATTACTTTGTACTTCGTATTTCTAACTTCGTACTTCTGTTTGTTGATCGTTGTCCGTTGATCGTTGGGTCTTCTCTAGCCCTTCCCAAGGCGGGTGATCTGGCATTGTTACATTTTCACATTGTTACATTTTCACATTGTCAAATCGTTGTTGGTTGATCTTGCCTGATATCGTCCTGAAATCGGAAACGTTGGATATTTTACATCGGACGAATACCCATTCCCCTTTGGGGGTTAGGAGGCTACTGCTTTCTATGCGCCAAGATAATGGGTGGACCGCCGTTGAAAGGGTTATCCATTCTGCCTATGGTTTTTGCGCCCATGGCCGCAGCGCGTATTACGCTGCGGTCGCCGTAACGATTACGGATATGATCTAGGGCTGCGTATAAATTCAGGGCTTCTTCGGTATCTTCAAACAAATTAATCTGGTAATTGCCCTGTACTAAATGACTAAATCGAATACCAATGAGGCGTACCAATAATCTTTTGTGATACAACTGCTGAAACAGTTCTAAAATCTTTGGAATTAAAATATGGTCTGCACTGGTATAGGGAATTTTGAGTTGTTTGGAATAGGTGTTGAAATCGGAATACCTTAGCTTTACTGTGATGCAGGCCGTAAGCTTTTCTCCCCGCCGTAGCTGGTAAGCTAAATTTTCGGTCATCGCAATCAAAATACCCCGAAGTTTCACTATATCAATCGTATCTTTATCGAAGGTGCGTTCTGTGGAAATGGATTTTCGTTCCGAAAAAGGGATTACTGGCGTGTTGTCTATGCCATTGGCTCGTTTCCAAATGACCGCGCCATTAACGCCTAGCACCCGTTGCATTAAATCTATAGGCATTTCTTGAACAGCCTGAATTCTTCGCAACCCTAAATTACGTAAGGTTTGATACGTTTTATCGCCTACCATGGGTATTTTTTTGATAGATAAAGGGGCCAAAAAGAGTTTTTCGTATCCTTGATCTATTTTAAGTTGATTGTTGGGCTTGGCTTCATTGGTAGCTACTTTAGAAACCACTTTGTTAATAGAGAGTCCAAAAGAAATAGGCAATCCGGTTTCTCTGATGATGGTTTTTCGTAAGTTGGATGCGTATTGATAACACCCAAAAAAACGATCCATCCCGGAAAGGTCGGCGTAAAACTCGTCGATACTCGATTTTTCGAATAAGGGTACATATTCTTTAATGATATCCGTTACCAAATCCGAGTGCTTGCTATAGGTGCCTGCATTACCACGTATAACGACAGCTTCAGGACAAAGTTCTTTAGCCATTTTCATGGGCATGCCTGAGTGAATGCCAAAACCCCGGGTTTCATAACTGCAAGCAGCAACTACGCCTCTATCGCTTGTGCCGCCTACGAGGATAGGTTTACGCTGTAGGCGACTGTCGAGCAGGCGCTCTACAGATACAAAAAAAGTGTCTAGATCCAAATGAAGAATAGTCTTATCCATAACACAGCAAACAATATGCTAATATATGGATTATTTCCAATATTTTGGATTATTTCCTTTTTTTGATATTGAATTTTATACCCCTTTGGAATTGTTATAGTAACTTCATGTTTCACGGGGGAGGTATCTAAATCCTTTTACGCATAATAGCCAAATAGGAAACAGGGGAAACTGCCGCATCTTTACGTAAGATGCTTCACTACGTTGAGAATGACAAAATGGGAAAAAGTATGGATAAAACAGAAAAAGCGAGGCTTTATTTGCCTTCTACGGTATCAATGTCAACATAATCTTTCGGTGTCTTTCTGTGCCAATACGATGCTAGAATAGAACCTGTAATATTCATAAACGGCCCAAAAACGGCCGCTGCCAAGCCCATAGTGGCAATTTTTCCTAAGGAATTTGCAATGCCTGAAGCGAGACCGGCATTTTGCATCCCAACCTCTATAGCAATGGTACGGGCATCGCTCTCTGTCATTTTAAATAATCGACCAAACCAGTAGCCTAATGCATAACCAAAGGTATTATGAACCAAAACCAGCAACATCAAAATTCCGCCTATTTCCAGAAGACTATTTCTTCCGGCGGCAGTAATTATGGTAATAATTAAACCAATTCCTAGCATAGATACTACCGGCATGGCCTTGTCTAACCATTTGGCTTTTTCACCCCTCAGTTTATTAAAAAGCAATCCGGCACCGATAGGAATAATAATCATCTTCACAATAGTCCACATCATATCCAACACGTTAATTTCTATAAATTCTCCTGCCAAAAGCTTCATTAATAAAGGTGTAACAAAAGGAGACAGCAGTGTAGACACGGCCGTAATCGTAATGGAAAGTGCTAAATTGGCCTTTGCTAAATAAGCCATAACATTTGATGCCACCCCACTGGGAGAACAACCAATTAAGACAATACCAGCAGCAATTTCTGGAGGAAATGCACTGAATTTGGCCAAAGCAAGTCCCATAAAGGGCATAATACCCAATTGTGCTACAATACCAATTAAAACACCTTTAGGAGCCTTAAAGATCCCTGCGAAATCGGAAATACTCATGGAAGTTCCCATGCCAAACATAATGACCTGAATAAGAGGTATAATAAGCGCCGTGAGTTTAAAATCTCCTATTTGTGTAAAATATTGCGGGTAATACAACGCCATGGCAACTCCGGCGAATATCATGGTGGTAAACACATACCCACTAAGCGATGTATAGCCACTGAACCCCAACGCAAGCAAGGCGAAAAAAATAAGAATCGGGATTCCGGCATGGGCTATATTTCCGGTAAAGAGCAAACCTAAAATGACAAGTAGTAATAATGCAGATAAACCTAATGAAACGGAATGTATCGTAATTTTCTTCATGGGTGTTTATAATATCATTTTAATAAAAAAATTCAAGGCTTAAGAACGTACACTTTGCTTATACCTTATGGTTGAGAAAGCGTATTATAGTTTATAAGCTTGCCGAACCCATAATTTCCAAGAATTGTCTTCTGTTTTTTTGTAGATCAGTAGATTGCCTATCCGTAAATCTACGGCTTCCCCATTGCGAGAGCCATCGGCCTCCAGAATATGGCGAACAACCGCCGTGTTTCCTTCTAAATGAATGGTTTGTTCGGGCGTGTTAATGGTTAAAAAACGAAAGGGACCACTAACCAGATCTTCAATAAAGGCTGCCTTATCCTGCACAACACCACTGGAGTGGCCATAGGAAAGATATTCCGAACACAGTCGTTCTAACTGTTCCCTATCTCTGTCTATTAAGGCCTTATTAAATGCGGTAACGACTTCAATGATTTCGTTTTCATTGTTAGGAACGGCTATTGCGGTATTTTCTACCGGGAGATTATCCGGTGCTTTCTCTGGTTTGCAAGCCGTTATCCAAAGTAAAAAGAAAAGGGATACTATTGTAAGAAACTGTTTCATGCTACACTATTTTTTATGGTTCATTACTAAATCTTACCATGTGCGTTTGCTTAATACCGTATCTAAATCGGCTCTAGTCATGGTACCCAATTCAGGATGCTTTGCTAACCATTTTAAAAAATCTTCTTTTATTTTATCGGTCCATTGGCTGTCTATTTCACCTGTGGTATAACTGCGGTTCTTTACCATTTCAAAACCAAATTCGTCTTTAAGTGCCACAAATTCAGCGGTACTAACCACCAGATCGGCTAAATGTGCGGGGATAAATAACACCCCTTCTTCCTTCGCTAAAACCAAATCTCCGGGGAGTACCATGACCCCTCCTATACGTATGGGTGTATTAAGACCCATTAAAACCATTTCTTCCAAAAAGGAGGGATGAAAATCGCGCACAAATGCGTTAAATCCGTCAATTTCACTAACTGCTTCCAAATCACGTGCACTTCCGTTAAAGACTACACCATTGCCCGATTTGTTGAAAATTGAAGTAGCCAAAGTTGCTCCCATTAGGGTACCACCGTTAATTTTTCCAAAGCCATCGGCCACATAGACATCGCCTTGCGATAACATTTCTATAGGCCATGAATTTGTATTTCCTTTTCTTCCTTCTTTTTGTTGACCTCGTTCTTTAATATTTTTTTCTACATCGGGTCTGCTGGGCATATAGACAGCGGTGAGGGCTCTTCCTACAACAGGCACATTACGGTGAACCATTTTCCAATGACCTTCAAATTGATTGGTATAACCTTCATTTTTTAAAACCGTCCAAGCATCATCAATCCCTATCTTTTTAGCTCTTTCTAATAAATTATCGGGTATTTTGGGACGTCCGTCAGGAAATCGATCTCCCTGCCATGTTGAGGTTAAAAAAATTAGTTCTTCTTTAGAGATGGTTTGTGAAAAAACAGAATAAGAGATTAAAAGGCTAAACGTGAAAATCCGTATGAAAAGGATACTGTATTTCATGATAATGATTTTTTTTAGTCTTTAAATTTAGGCAATTAATTATTTTCTTTAGCCAAGTAGGCTTCAATATCGGCTATAGTGACTGTGAGTGGTTTAGGATATTTTTTAAACCAAGCTCGATATTCGTTTTTGATCTTATCGGACCAATCGCCATGAATTTCGCCGCTAGGATACTTTCCTTGTTGCAGCAATACGCGTTCAAACTCGTCTCTGAGCGCAGTTAGTTCGGAGCTAGAAACCAAACCCTCAACCAAATGTGCCGGAATAAACACGACCCCATATTCATTAGCAAAGGCGACATCACCCGGAAATACAGTTACATTTCCTATCCGAATGGGCGCATTAATTGATGTGGGTGTCATATCTTTTATATAGGAAGGATGTTGGCCTTTTACCCAAGCATTGAATCCTTCAGTGTCTTTTAATTCTTGCATATCTCGTACCGAACCGTAAAAAATAACGCCATTACCTGTTTTTCCGTAAATAGCATTGCCCAAACTAGAGCCTATAAGAGTGCCGTCTTTTACTTTTCCGTATCCATCGGCCACGTAGATATCTCCTTTGGTTAAAATATCGATGGGCCAAATATTGATACCTCCCTTTTGGGAGCGTCCTTCGGCTTTTCCTTGTGCCCGTATTAAACTGTCTAAATCGGGTCTTGTAGGCATAAACTGAGCCGTAACTACTCTGCCGGTCATGGTTTCACCCGGTTTTAAAATAAGCCATTCCTGTTCTACCTGATTGTGGTACCCTTTACGTCCTAAATAGCCCCAAATTTGTTCTAACGTCGCGTTTTTTAGGCGTTCTAATACCAAATCGGGTACTTTTGGCCTGCCGTCGTCAAAACGTTCCCCTTTCCAATGGGATGTGAGCGCTGTGACATATTCGGGAGTGGCACCAATTTGTTGTGCCACTACATTTAGAAAGCTTCCTACACAGATTCCTGTTAGCACAAGGGTTCTGTATTTTTTTAAAAACATTTTTACGGTACACATGTGTATTGCGAATTAATGAAGATTGTAAAAGCAATTTTTTGTAGTTGGTTTAATGGGTATTTTTTTATTTGAAAAAGGGTACGTCCTTGTCCGCATATTTGCGCAATCCTTCTTCATTGATTTCTACGCCTATACCGGGCTTATTGGATAAGGTGATAAAGCCATTTTCTACCATAGGCCCATCAAAGGTGACAATTTCCTTAAACATGGGATTTTTATGGAAGTAAATTTGCCATTCTAATATCATAAAGTTGGGCACTGAGGCGCACACATGACAGGCAGCCATGGCACCTAAATAAGAAGCTACCATATGCGGTGCAAATGGCACGTAGTATAAGTTGGCCAAATTGGCTATGCGCTGGCCTTCGCCGAGTCCGCCTGCTTTTTGAAGATCTGGCATAATAATATCTACGGCACCTTTCTCTAAAAGCGGTCTAAACCCGTGTGCTAAATAATGATTTTCTCCTGCACATATCGGTGTACTGGTGGAGTCGGTAATTTTTTTATAGGCATCTGTATTCTCGGCAGGAATGGGTTCTTCTAACCACATCATGTTTAGGGGCTCCAGTATCTTGGCCACTTTTTCTCCGGTAATGGCGTCATAGCGGCCATGCATATCGGCGCAGATATCGATGTTGGGACCTACCTCTTCCCGCGTTGCGGCCATTTGATCGTACATGCGTTGAATTTCTGCCGGACTGGCTGTCCAGTTGTATTTGTCGTATTTATTAGGATCATTCCCTTGATCCAAATCAAACTTAACAGCAGTAAAACCCATATCTACCGCCTCTCTTGCGCTTGAGGCGAAATCGGCAGGTTGTGGCAGTCGGTTTTGATACAATGCGGTATCCATATAGACTCGAATCTTATCTCTAAACTTACCACCTAATAATTGATACACCGGAAGCCCAAGTGCTTTTCCTGCCAAATCCCATAAAGCGGTTTCTACCGCAGTTAGTACGGCTATAAACATACCAGACTGGGCGCCTTCAAAGAAACCAGATCGTCGGATATCTTCAAAGAGCATGTGCACATTAAGCGGGTTTTTGCCAGTTAAGCGACGCCCAAACATTTTTACTAAATGGTAAGTGCCTGGTGTAGCATCTACACCCTCGCCATGACCTACAATGTCTTGATTGCTGTATATTTTAATAAACAGACTGTGTCCGCCACGAATATAGCCGCATTTAATATCGGTAATTTTTAGATCTGAAGGGGCAGAAAATTTTGGGGTGTTATCAATTGCGGTTTCATACCCTTTGGCATAATTAGCAAAAGGCAACGAAGCCATTGCGGCCGTCGCTACTGTTTTGGATAAGAAATCTCTTCTAGAATTTTTCATTGTTTTATGTTATAGGTTACCAAGTTCGAGTTTTTAGTAATTCTTGAATCTGTGCTTTTGGTACAGGAAGTTCATCGATATGACTATTTAACCATTGCGAAAAGTCTTTTTCAATTTCATCGGACCAGCGGGTATCAATTTGTCCGGGGGTGTATTTTTGTTCTCTCAAGCGTTGATGCCCAAACATGTCCCTTAACCGAACAATTTCAGAAGTTTTAACCACTTTTTCAGCCAAATGGGGCGGTATAAACATGACACCGCCGTCACGGCCAAGTACCACGTCTCCGGGCATTACCGTAGCCATGCCTATACGGGTTGGCGTGTTGATACCCACTAAGGTGGTGTTGAGTCTACCATTTGGGTTATTAAGATGATGCGACGGATGGTAAGATCGAAAGAAAGAGGTAAACGAGCCAATTTCCTTTAGACCGTTAATATCGCGAATGGCTCCGTTGTAAACAATGCCTTTTCCGGTTTTTGTATAAATCGAATTTCCTAAATTGTCTCCTATAGTTGGTCCGTCCAGGTGCGCACCAAATTGATCTACCACATAAACATCCCCTTTAATAAGCATATCTATAGTCCAAGCGTTTTGCGACTTAATCCTGCCGTCTTTATTGTGCCCGCGATCGTCAATAACTCGGTGTATATCGGGTCTTCCGGGCATGAATGTTGCCGTAACGGCGCGTCCTACAAGCACACTGTCTGGATTTATAGTTAGCCAATTTTCATCGTATTGATAGTTAAAATTATCACCTTTTAGAACGGCCCAAGCCTCTTCTAATGTTACTTTTTTCATTCGCTCCAAAATTTCATCCGAGACATAGGGTCGGCCATCGTTAAGACGCTCTCCTTTCCACTCAGGAGTTAAGAACAACAATTCTTCTTTGCTGATTTGCTGTGCTGCTAGTGTTATACTAAATCCAAGTAGCACAACGGTAGTCATTACCATTTTCCTCATAGTCTTTTCATTTTACGTATTATTACTGATTTAAAACATTGGAGGAACGATCCCGAAGTGAGTCTTCGGGATGTTCTTCCTTTCAACTAAACTAAACTAACTCAAACAATAGCGTTTCATTTTTTGTATAAAGTGCCTTTATGAGTTCTAGTCCTAATAAATACATTTAACTATACGTTCTATCGTGAGAACGTAATTCGTCCCATTCTTTAGTAGGAGCAAAGAACGTTTTATCCCTTTTATCCAAATGCTCTTTTACCACATCCAAATTAAGCTCAATACCCAGTCCGGGAGCGGTTAATGGTACGGGCGCAAATCCTTTATCAATCATTTTACCTCCACCGGTCATGGTTACCATGCTTTCCCACCACGGTACATCTACGGAATGGTGCTCTAATGCCAAAAAATTCTGTGTAGCGGCGGCACAATGCACATTGGCCATAAATGATACCGGGGTTCCTGCCTGATGCATCGCCATGGCAATCCCAAATTCTTCCGCATAGTCGCCAATTCTTTTGGTTTCCAATAGACCTCCTGAAGATGCTAAATCCGGATGAACGATATCAACCGATCTGTTGTGAATAAGGGGTTTAAAATTTTCTAGGAAATGAATATCTTCACCGGTAGTGGTAGGTGTTTCTATGGCATCGGTTATGGTTCGCCATTGTTCGGTATATTGCCAGGGCACCATATCCTCGAACCATGCCAGCCGGTATTTGTCTAATGACTTGGCCAATCGGATCCCGTTATTGAGGTCAAAATGCCCGTAATGATCAGTAGAGATGGGAATTTCATAGCCTACCATGTTTCGTACATTTTCAACAATTTGCTGTAAATGTTCTAGGCCCTTTTCTGTAATTTGGATTTGCGTAAATGGGTGCATGGTATTTCCGTAGGACATGTAATTTCGTTGGTCGCCCCATTGACTCAGCCTACCATTGGTATCTTCCCAAAATTTACCATTAACTACCGTACCGGGAATACCGCGAAGCGAGGCAATGGACACATCCATTTTTAGCCAGGTATAGCCTTGTTCCTTTATCCGGTAATTAATAAGTTCCTGTTGTTTTGCAGCATCGGATGGTTCCGGTGTATCGGCATACAAACGTACTTTATCCCTATATCTTCCGCCTAATAATTGCCATGCAGGCACATCATAGGCTTTTCCACAAATATCCCACAGCGCCATTTCCACAGCACAAACGCCACCCGCTTGGCGTGCAGGAGCTCCAAATTGTTTTATGCTTTTAAAGATCATTTCCACATTACATGGATTTTTCCCTAAAATGCGACTTTTAAGCATAAGGGCATAACGAACATCGGCGGCATCACGAACTTCGCCTAAACCGTAAATACCTTGGTTGGTATCTATACGTATTATGGCTGTACCGCCCATCACCGCTGTTAGGGCATAGCGCATATCGGTGATTTTTAGTTCCGAAGGAGCCGATGAACGCTTTACTTTTGAGGTGGTTTCAGCAATGCGATCCTCAAAGGAATAGCCCATAAGGCTCGTGAGACCAATACCGCCTAAAGCGGTTTTTTTCAAAAAGTTTCGTCGGTCATCAGCGGTTTTAGGATTTTCTATTTCAGACTGCCGCGATGAAGTGTACGCTTGTTCTTCTTTTTTGTTTTTATCAATTAGTTCTTTTAAGACATTTTTCATTTGCACAGTGTTTATGTGATTATTTTCAATCTAAAGATTCCCCGACCCTTGGGTTGGGGTTTCCCATTTACCTCTCCTTTGGAGAAGTCGGAACTGCCTTTTGGCAGTTCCGGGTAAGGTAAAATACAAAATTTCGGTTTTTGGCTCAAAGGCCAAAATGAAACTGGCGAATACCCCTATGGCTTGCCTCGGGGATAGTCAGTTTCAAGAAATTTTTTATTTAGTTGTGCCACCAAACTTTGGTGTCTAAATTGTCTGGTCCCATTCTGGCAACCGCAGCATCTAAGTTCGCTTTATTCACTGCAATTTCGGAAGTAGGATAGGTTAACCTATTGATAAAATCACCTGTTATGTCCTGACCGGGGAACGGATTTGGGGATAATGCGGGAAACCCAGACCTACGAAAGTTGGCAAAAGCTTCTGGGCCATTTAATAAAGAGGCTACCCAATATTGAGAATTGATTTGTTCTAATGCGGTGGCTGCTATCAAGGGATTATTTGCCACATAAGTGTCTATGTCAACACTTGCAATTGTAGCAGCAGCTCCATAATCGGCCAATTGCTCCATATGCGCTCTAATACCTGCTTCGTAGTACTCTTCGGCGGTACCGGCTACCCAACCACGGGTGGCGGCCTCGGCTAGTAATAGTTGCGTTTGGGCATACGTAAGTAAAAATGCCGGCGCAGTTTGGGCTCCTAGGGTAAAGCGATCTAGTTGCGAAAAGTCGAAAAAACTAGCCAGTCCTAAACCACTTGCCACAGCGGCTATGCTTGCATTGTCATGTCCCATGGGCATACCTATTTGATCCGCAGCATCTTTGGACGTTCTGTCTAAAGTTTGTTCGGAACCTGAAGAAGCTCCAATGAAGCGGATTGCCATAGCAGACAATCTGGGGTCATTGGTACTCGCTAAAAAATCGATAAAATTTGCGGTTAAGTAAAAATTATTAGCTTCTGATCCGTTAAAAAAACCGTTATGCGGATTGCTAAAATTATTATCGTGGCGTACAACAAAATTATCGTCATTCGATTGTAAAACGCCTCCGGCAAAGGCTGCTTCAACAGTTTGCCGCGCTAAGGCATTATCTACATTTACCAAACGCATACCGGCTCTTAATAATAACGAGTTGCCAAGTCGTCGCCATTTATTGAGATCGCCGGAATACAATACTTCTCCGGATTCTGGATTTGCACTTTCGCTAAATGCAGCAGTAGCCTCTCGCAATTCCTTTATAATGTCGGCATATATTTCTTGTTGCGCATCATATTTGGGAAATGTAATTTGGTCAGAGAAGCCTTTTCCCGCTTCAAAATAAGGGATATCCCCATATTCATCGGTAAGTACCATAAAGGCATAGGCTTCAATAATTCGGGTCATTTGTAATAAATTGCCTCGTTCGGGACTGTCAGCGATTTGGTCTAAAATATCCCCTGTGTGTTTAATTACATTTTGATAGTAATCGTTCCAGTGGACTTCGGTAGCCGTCCGGTTATCCTGATTAAAGTTAGCCCCAGTGACCACCCCGGAATTGGGCGTAATGATCTGCTGTACAATTCCGGCATCATACACGACGTTGCCAAAACTCTCAAAAGAGAGTCCGATAATGGCATTGTTCAATAAAAAAATCGGGTTGATACTCTCACTGGTAGGGTCTACCTTATTTGTATTGATTTCGTCAAAATTATTGTCGCATCCTGTAAACGCAAACATGAGGGCAAAAACAATGAAAGTGTTATATGTATTTTTCATGATTATGTATATCTTAAAGTTTAACGTTTAGATTAAAACCGATGCTTCGGGTTGTAGGAACTCCTGTAGATTCCAAGCCTGAAACATTATCTGAACTGAAGCCGAAGGAATCCGGATCGATGTTGTCTACCCATTTTTTTATGAGCCACACATTATTGGCCACTAAACTGAGATTAACCCCTTTGATGGGCGAATTTTCAGGAATAAATTTGTTGAAATTATACCCTATATTAATTTGCCTTAGTTTCCAGAAACCACCGTTATATACAATAGGTTCTACAATTTGTGATGTGCGCACTACCTCCCAAAAAGGTTGGGACGGAGTAGCTACCGTATTGGGCTGTCCTTGTTGGTTAACACCTTCTCCTATGACACCGGTTTCTCTTCCGGGAAGGGTCATTTTATGAAGACCATGACGAACCGCATTGAAATTGGTTCCGGAAATCATTTTATTGCCTAGTTTAAAATCAATTAAAAAGGAAAGCGTAAAATCTTTGTAGTTAATGGTGTTGGTGATACCTCCAATCCAGTTGGGCAATGCACTTCCAAAGAATTTAATGTCATCAGAGCGTAATGCACGTCCGTCATCACCAAAAACTTGACGGCCTTGATCATCAAATTTATAACCGAAACCTGCTAACTGTCCAATTTCTTCTCCTACAACTTGAAATAAGAAACCGTTAAACACATGGTTGCCCACCAAAATACTCTCGCCGGCTTCTTCAGTTTGTAGGCTTATTACCTTTGTTTTGTTATAAGAAGCATTAAAATTAATATCCCATTTTAGATCTTTTGAGCGAATGGGAGCTAACGTTAGCATGGCCTCAATACCATCACTTCGGCTTTCACCACTATTTATTAATGTACTTATAAAACCGGAACTGTTAGAAACCTGAGCTGGAATAATTTGATCAAAAGTAGATTTTCGGTACACGGAAACATCTAGTCCAACACGGTTATCAAACATTCTTATATCAAAGCCTGCTTCAGTTTCCTTGATACGCATGGGGCGTAAATTTCGATTAGGCAAGACCGTAGTATTGGCCCCGGCAACAGGTTGAGAAGAACCATCTGCACCGCTAAAAAAGTTAGCGTTAACATTGTAGAACAGCGCATCTGAAAAAGGGGGTACATCGGTATCACTACCTACTTCTGCATAGGCCAGTCTCAACTTTCCGAAGGAAAGCCAACTAGGAAGGTTTTCAATGGCATTTGAAAAAATGTAGCTTCCGGAAACAGAGGGGTACGATATACTCCTGTTCTCATCGGAAAGGGTAGAAAACCAATCATTACGAATAGTTCCACTTAGGTAATACGTGTCTTGGTAGGAAATATCAGCAGCAGCATACAACGAGTTTACAGCGCGTTCCGTACGGCTAAAAGTAGGGTTTTTTGCCCTTCCGTTTTGTACGGTATACAAATCGCGAATCACAAAATCGGTCACATCTACCCTGTTCAAGTCGGTTCTTCGATTCATTTTATTGCCACCTAGATTAAGACCTACATTAAAGTCTTCTCCAAAGTCTTTATTGGCTGAAATAAGAAAATCCAAGTTGGTTTCTCTAAACCTGCGGGATTCCTGAGTATAGGTCCCGTTTACAAACCCTGCTGGAGCAGCAGGTCTTGATGCTTGCCCTGTGGGGAATCCGTTAAAATCCTGATCTCTGGACCAATAATCTTGTCCGAGACGACCCTGTACAAACAACCACGGAAGAATGTCGTATTTCACTGTAACATTACCAAAAAAACGATCGCGGACAATGTTGTTGAATTGCTCCGATAGCGTAAAGAAAGGATTGGTTCTGTTTCGAAAACGCGAATACACAAATTCATTCCCTTGGGCATCAAACTTATTGGCCTCCAAGAGATCTAAAGGCATAGAATTAGCCAGATTGTATAAGGCCACCGGTATGGTGTTGTCTTGTTGCCCTACGTTGGGTGGGTTTGTATTTTTTTCGTTAGAGTAATTTACATTGGCACTTACGGTGAGTTGATCTGATAAATCATAAGTGGTACCCAAGTTTACCGTGCGGCGCTGAAAATCGTTATTAGGAGTGATACCTTCACTATCTAAATTGGATAATGATAAATTGAAGCCCCCTTTTTCACCGCCACCTTCTAAAGAAACGGAATTGGTAATATCAAAACCGGTGCGGTAAAATTGGTCAATGATATTACGTTGTGGCACATACGGTACTTCAATACCATCAAACAATACCTGTGTCAGTCCCGGTTGAAAACGTTCGCCAAAAGACCATTGTCCGGATGTTGGGTTGGCCGTTGTTGGTCTTACGCCATTTTCTCCTTGTCCGTATTCGTATTGATAATCCGTAAAATCCAGTACGTCTTGACTGGCAATGCTAAGGTTATATGTTACGCCAATGCCTGCACCACGACCTCTTGTTTTTGTGGTAATCATGATAACACCATCTTTGGCTCTTGAACCATAAAGCGCAGCACCAGTGGCTCCTTTTAAGATAGTCATGCTCTCGATATCATCGGGATTTATACTAGAAAACCCATCGCCACCATCTGAGGTAACTCCACCGGAATTGAATCCGACTTCGCTGCTTGTACTTCCAGGGCTTGTGCCAAAAGTAGTATTGTCTATGGGAACCCCATTTACTACAATGAGCGGATTATTGGTGCCGGAAATGGACGATTGCCCTCGGATTCTTACTTTAGATGATCCGCCTGGACCCGTGCCCAAACCTTGTACGTTTACACCGGCTACTTTGCCCTGCAAGGTGTTCATGAAATTGGTAGAACGGTTAACATTCATTTCCTCTGCATCTACTTTAGCTACAGAATACCCTAATTTTCTCGCATCTTGCTTAATACCAAGAGCCGTTACAACAACTTCATCTAATCCTTGGGCGTCTTCCACCATAACCACATTAAGAACAGTATTGTTTCCTACGGTTCGTTGTACTCGTGTCATGCCTATAAATGAATAAACTAAAATTGTTTGATCGGAAGGCACTTCAATGGTATAATTACCATCAAAATCGCTGGTGGTTCCGGTGGTGGTTCCTTCTATGTATATGGAAACACCGGGTAGAGGTTGCCCACTTTGATCCGATACGGTACCGGTTACAGAGCGCTGAAATAGCGCTGTGGCTAAGGGAGTGATTGGCCTAATTTCCTTTAATTTTAATGTATCCGTTTTAAAGATGATATGGCTGTCAACTACTTCAAATGTAATTGCGGTGCCTTGAAAAATAGACTTTAAAACTTCTGAAAGCGGCGTATCTTCAACCTTTATGGAAATCCGTCTCTTATAATTGACCTCCTTATCGTTATAGAGAATCTTGTAGTCTGTTAAAGATTCAATTTCTTTTAAGGCCTTTTCGACCCTAACACTCTCTAGATGTAATGTAATTTTTGTGTCCAACGCATTCTCTTTAGATTGCAATTGGAACGCTGAAAAAAGAAATACGCAAAAAGAGAGGATCATTTTTACATAGTGCGTTTTAGGATAAGAAGCGGTGCTCCTTATCTTCTGTTGATTTTTCATACTTTTGTAATTGAGTTAGTGGTTAAACAATGATTTGATCACTTCGATAATTAGCGGGGAATGTGCCAGCATTTCCCGTTTTTTTGTTTTTTTAAATAATAGCGTTGTTCTTTTAAGTCATAGGCTACTTCTTTTTATGGTTAATTGATGATTACTTGGTTGTTTTGTACATGAAATTTTATAGCAAAATTTCGGCTAAAGGCATGTAATACTTGTTCAATGGTTTCCGTATCAAAACTGGCCGTAAATACTTCTTCATCTACCGCTTTATTGGTATTGATGATTTTTACATTATAATGTCGTTCTAATTTTTTCAATATATCACTAAAAACCATGTGATTAAAAACCATCTTTCCGCTTATCCAAGCAACATGCTCCTCGGTGTCTACTTCTTCTAATGCCATTTTGTTGCTACTTTTGTTCCAACTGGCTTTAAAACCAGGCTCTAATACTGTTGATTTTTGTTGGGTAAATTGTTCTCCTTTCATAAACAGGCCTACAGCACCTTCTACCAATACAGTATTCATCTGATTATCTTCCGGATAAGAAGACACATTAAATCGGGTTCCCAAAACCCTAATATTAACCTCATCGGTATGTACTATAAAAGGTCGATGGGCATCTTGTACAACGTCAAAAAAAGCTTCCCCCGTGAGAAATACATTTCTACTTCCCTTTTCTAAAAAGTGTACAGGATATTTTAGGGAAGAGCCTGCATTTAGATGTACCTTAGTACCATCTCCCAATGTAATTTCAAATTGTTTGCCATAAGGAACATTCAGTTTATGGTAAACCACTTCTTTTGAGCCATGCATCGTGTCATAATGTAGCAGATTTCCATTTTGGGTACCCACGTTTTCGCCTTTGCTATTACGAATGGTTCGGGTGTCATCTTTTGATATAAATTGCACACCACCATCTTCCAAATACAGGGTTATTTCGTCTTGCTTGGGGATCAGCTCTTCTTCTCCTTCCGGTATAAAAATCCGGTCTTGAAAAAAATAACCGATTCCTAAGAAGGTAATCACCACAGCCGCATATTTTAAGTGCTTCATCTTTTTTAAGCGATTCAGAATACGTTTATCTTGTTTTATTTTTTTTACTAAATTTTGTTTAATCTTGTCCGTATTAAATTCCGTCATTGTATGGCTAATAGCGTAGTTTACTTCTACAAATTCGTTTAATTTCTGTTCGTTTTCCCATTTCGATAACCAAAGTTGAAGCAATTCCAATTCGCTGGCGTCAGCGGAGTTGTACATGAACTTTACGATAATCGTTTTTATGTCTACTTCTGACATTAAAAAATGTTTATTTTACACTATTACGAAGCCAATTTGTGATACCCCTACATTTTTCTTAAAAAAGACTTAATTTTTTTTGATTTATTTCTATATTAGAGGGTCGTTAATTTCTAATTTCATAATAATGAACCTCGATTATTCTGATAGTAGTAAACTTATTTCGGAGCTTATTAATGGAAAGGAGGATGCCTATGCGTTTTTGGTAGATACCTATAACCATAGGTTGTGTGTGTACGCCATGGGGTTAACCAATGACAAGGATAGAGCAGAGGATATTGTGCAAAATGTTTTTATACGAATTTGGGAGATGCGGAAGAATTTAAAGGCCTCCTTTTCAATTAAAAGTTATTTGTATAAATCGGTTTATAATGAATTCATAGATCAAAACAGAAAACGACAATCTGTTACGGCTCTAGAAAAGAAATACATTGAAGCGCTAGATCAAATTGTAGAAATTGATGAAGATCGACTGGAAAAGCGTATTTTACTGGTGCGGCAAGAAATTGAAAGATTGCCTCCAAAATGCCGAAAGATTTTCTTTTTAAGCAAGGAAGAAGGGCTGAGTAATATGGAGATTGCCGAGCGTCTTGATCTTTCTGTAAAAACCGTTGAAGCCCAAATGACAAAGGCTTTTGCGAAACTACGCGCAAAACTAGTTGGCACACCCCGACTAGAGCCTTTATTTTTTCTTCACTTCGGGAAGTACATTCCAATGGAATAATACCCCCCATCCATCGGCTTGCAATTGTAATGATCTAAAAATCTCTTTTAATTGTGTTAATTTAGTCCTATAGCGTTATTTGTATAGTTAAAAATCGTTTGTTTTATACGGAAAGCAGCAATTGTTCGTTAAAAACACCATGGATCATCTTGTGAAAATAACCCTAAAAGCACGGTATATTTATCTAGATACGTAACGGCGGATTACAGCTGCCTATCCTGGCGGGTCTTACCGTTTAAAGACAATATAATTATATGAAACGAGCCATGCTAAAATGTAGAACACACAGGAGAATGATCAGTGGCGAGTTCCATTCCTGCGCTGAGCGCAGGCGAAACATGACCCATTTTATAAAATAGATAGAACACATGAATAAATATTTTTTGGTAGTTCTTTGGCTCTTTAGTTTTGGTTTTGCCATAGCGCAAGTGGCAGATGATAAGTTAAAACATTTGGGTGCCGGTGTGGTAATTGGCGGTCTTGGAGGGTTGGCTGCAAACAAGCTATTTAACGGTGACCGGTATTGGACCTGGTCTGCTGCGGTTGGTGGCAGCCTTGCTGCAGGAATCGTAAAAGAGAGTTATGATGAGTCTAGAGGTGGCAAATTTAGTTCCAGCGACGTGCTCTACACCACATTGGGCGGAATAATCTCTGGTTTGGCCTTTGAGCTTTTTGTGAACCGCAAACAATGTCGTAGACGTGGCCGACCCTGTAGTTGTTATGCTTCCATTACGCCAGCACCTGCCAAGACGTCCATTAAAATAGGGATAATCCCCGCAGATCTCTCAGAAAATGCGTCGCGTAGTTTAGTATCGGCCATGCAAGCGCAACAGCTGCGGCTACATCATTATGCTATGCATTAGGTTGGAATAGCGCTCTGGGGACAAAAATCTTGTGACTATTAGCTAAGATCCTTTCGCCACGGTTCAGTGCTACAATTAAAACGGAGTATAAGATATTCAAGGTTGCTTAAAAACGACGTGAAATGGAAAACACCATAAACTGATGTCTTATGGTTTGCGATGCTTCGGCAGCGTTATAACGGTAGCCCACAAAATAACCTGTGTTCCTTTTTTGCCATTGAAAATCAATACCACCATGAAAGACAACCTTTTCCGGGGCCACTGTAAATTCCGAGCTATCGCCAAAAAGATGACCTTCTAATAGGGCGTTATAGCCCACAAAACGATATCCGGCTTTTATACTTACAAAAAGCTCACTAGTTCCAACACGCTTAAAGGCCATGCTGGAGGAAATGGGATTGCGTTTTCCAAAATGCAAGAGTAGCTCGGGCTGTGCATAGATATCCTTAGTACCTAATGCAATTTGCGGATGAAATCCAAAATAAATGCTGAAAGGATTGGGTGCCCATTGCCATTCATAGACATAGGCAGCATACATATTGGTATGGAAACTGTTCGCAATCTGACCTACCCAAGTGGGCTCATCCGAGGATATAATTGTCCTATGATACCATTTTTGAAGGCTTCCGGCACCCGAGATGCTTCCCGTTACACCAAGGAGTACACCCAGTTCTAATGCATGGTTCGCTTTGGCATAGGACCAAGCGCCTTGTACCCCTAAAAAACCAGCATAAGGCCGATCCATTTTATTAAAATCACTTGTTTCTATTTCAAATGGGGTATGCATTTCTTGTGTAAGGGTAAATGAAAGTTGTTCGTTACCATTGCTAAAAAGGCCATTCGGAAAGGCCTTTCGAAACGTGAAAAATAACCCTGCAGTATAATAGTAATCGGTGCCCATAAGCAGATCGTTGTCATGGCGTATTTCTATTTGATAGGGTAAGGTGGCGGCAATAATGCTATCGTGCAGTTGCTGCGCGTAAACGAAATTGTAACATAAGAGAAAAGCAAGTGCTATATAACTGGCGGCTGTTGGTTTTGGTAGAACTCCCTTCGATGTCTTCAAAAGCAATATGTGTTTAGGTCAAAAGGCGTGTCGTGTGTCAAACCCCATTCATCTTATGTTTTGGCATAGCCCAATATACATAGATATAATTTGTTTGTCGATAAAGTACCTCATACTTTCACCCGATTCTCCTATTTTTGGGTTGGATTCAAAAGAAGGGTTCGTTGTAACCTACTTTAATAAAGGTGCCTTTATGAGACAAAATTGTTTCGTATAGATAAAGAGCTCATGAGTTGCGACCCACGCCATGGTATTATATTTTGAACAAGACAAATTAAGTTCCCGTTTTTAAGCTTCAATTTTAAGCATATCTTAAGAAAGACCTAAGGCTATTATAAATTTAAAGCGTAACTTTTGTACCATGAGAATTTTAATCGTAGAAGATGAGCCAGGTATTTATCAGTTTCTTAAACAAGGGCTTGAAGAAGAATCCTATATGGTAGATGTGGCCGTAGAAGGCCAAAAAGGACTTCAGTTGGCACTTTCCGGCGCATACGATTTGTTACTGCTAGATTGGATGGTTCCGGGAATGAGCGGCATTGAGATTTGCAGGCAGTTTAGAAAAGAATTTAAAGAAACCCCAGTTCTATTTTTAACTGCGAAAGATACGGTAGATGAGACCATTTTTGGATTGCAATCCGGGGCGAATGATTACATTAAAAAGCCCTTTCATTTTGAAGAACTTTTAGAACGCATTAGAGTACAGCTACGTCCAAAATCCGGCGAACATCATATTTTCACCTTAGGCACTATTAGCTTAAACACTGCAAAGCATCAGGTGTTAAAAGAGGGCAAGGAGATTTCGCTAACACAAAAGGAATTTGCCTTACTAGAATATTTAATGCGCAATAAAGGAATGGTATGCCGAAGATCCAGAATAATAGAACACGTTTGGGATATTCATTTTGATTATGATACCGGAGTTATCGATGTTTACATTAATGCGCTGCGCAAAAAACTGCACCTTTCGGAAACAGAAAATTACATACAAACAGTAAGGGGTATAGGTTATATTGCTAAAGAAGGATGAGTCTAAATTTCAAAAACAGAATTGCTCTATTATATATGCTGGCTACGGCTATCATGATTGCCTTTGCCTTTGGCGCTGTTTATTTTGTAGTACAGGAAACCGTATATCAAAATATAGATAGCGATCTGGCGTATGAAGCCAACAAACACACTTCCGAAATTAAGATAGTGGGCGATAGTATTAAAATCATCAACAAAAAAGAATGGGAAGAAAGGGAGCATCGGGAGGTACAGGTAAACCCGGTGTTTATCCAAATATTAGATAAAGAAGGAAGGTTTATGGATAAATCGCCTAACCTAAAAGAACAAGAGCTTTATTTTAGGGAAGGGGCATCCTATGGGGGGCATTATAACGAAACCCTGAACCAAACAAGCATACGTCAAGTGCAGGTACCTATAGAGGTAAATAGTAGCCTTCGCGGATTTATCATTGCGGCCATGTCTTTAGAATCTTCCAAAATGGTATTATTAAACCTGCGGAATGTGTTGTTTATCTCCTATTTGTTGGTATTGGCGATACTCTATTTTATTTCTAGGTATTTAGCCGGAAGAAATATTGCGCCAATTACCCATATCACGGAGACCACGAACAGAATTACCAAAAACAACCTGAATGAACGCGTAGCGCTACCAATGCACAAAGATGAGCTTTTTGAACTCTCGTCCAGTATAAATGAACTTTTGCAACGTATTGAAAATGCCATTGAACGAGAACGCCAATTTACCTCAGACGCATCACACGAACTGCGAACACCTTTGGCCTCATTAAGAGGAACTTTGGAAGTGCTTATTAGAAAACCCCGAGAACAGGCAGAATATGAAGCCAAAATTGCGTACAGCCTTTCCGAAATAGATCGGATGACGACCACTATAGAACAATTATTACTACTGGCTCGCTTAGATAGCAATAGCAATAAAAATAATACTAGCGTTACCCTACCATTGATGGCTATTGTGGATGACATTCTTTTGCGGCATAAAACCGAAATTACGGCTAAAATTTTAAAAATTGATTGTACTTCGGATGCTCCGGTAGAAGCAGCTGTGCCGCTATACTATTCCAATTTAATTCTAGATAATAGTATACATAATGCCATAAAATACTCTAAAATTAGGGGCAAAATTACCATTAAAATACACCACACAAACACGCATCTTATTTGCGAAGTTAAAGACAACGGAATTGGAATTAAACAGGAAGATGTAGGTTTGGTTTTTAATCATTTTTTTAGATCGGAAGCTTTAGACCATAAGCATATTACCGGCAATGGACTTGGGCTTTCTATTGCTAAAAAAGCTGCCGAGGCTATACAAGCCCATCTATCTGTAGAAAGTGAACTTGGCCAAGGAATGCGGTTTACAATCTCATTTTTAAGGGAATCTTAAGGCAAATAACAGCAAATACTTAGGTGCAACCTGTACTTTTAAAAAATAGAATATTAAAAACCAACTATGTTAGAACGCATCATACAATACAGTATTCATCATAAACTAATTATCTTATTGTTTACCGCCATTGTGATTGGTTTTGGGGTGTATTCTCTTTCGCATATTCCCATTGGTGCGGTGCCGGATGTTACCAATAATCAAGTACAAGTTATTACCACTTCTAGAAATTTAGCTACTGAAGATGTTGAAAAGTTTTTAACGTATCCTGTGGAGTTAGAAATGGCTAATTTACCTGGTGTTGAAGAAATTCGCTCCATATCTAAGTTTGGACTTTCGGTAGTTACCGTGGTCTTCGAGGATAAAATAGGAACCTATCTACCCCGACAGCTCATTGCCGAAAAAATAAAAAGCGCCGAGGAACGTATTCCCGTAGGTTTCGGAACGCCTTTTATGGGGCCTGTTTCTACTGGTTTGGGCGAAATTTACCAATATGTAATAGACGTTGATGCCAAGCACAAAGACACCTATTCCCTATCCGATATCCGAACGATACAAGACTGGATTGTAAAACGACAGCTATCCGGAATACCCGGCGTGGTAGAAGTCAATACCTGGGGAGGTCATTTAAAGACGTACGAAGTGGCTGTTAATCCCGAAAGGTTACGTGCTGTAAACGTTTCTATTTTGGATGTTTTTACGGCTTTGGAAAAAAACAATAGTATCGCCGGTGGTAGTTATATAGAAAAAGGAAATGAAAGCTTTTTTATTCGGGGAGAAGGCTTAGTAAGCTCTTTATCCGATATTGAAAATATTGTGGTTGCCAACCGGGATGGCATTCCATTGCTTATTCGCGATATAGCAAAGGTGGGGTTTGGCAGGGCAAATCGCTTTGGTGCCATTACAGGGAACGGGGAAGGAGAAAAAGTACTGGGGCAAGTTATGATGTTGAAAGGAGCCAACTCTAACTCCGTCATAGAAGCCGTGAAGCAGCGCGTGGCTGAAATTCAGAGCACCTTACCGACAGGGATAAGCATCAATCCTATTCTGGAGCGAAGTGAACTTATTTCGAAAACCACTTTTACCATTGCCGAGAACTTAATTCTAGGTTGTTTAATTGTTATTTTTGTAGTGGTACTCTTGTTGGGTAACTGGCGTTCCGGTTTGGTGGTGGCATCTGTTATTCCCTTATGTATGCTCTTTGCGCTATCGCTCATGTACGTGTTCGACGTAGATGCTAACTTAATGAGTTTAGGGGCTATCGACTTTGGAATAATTATAGACGGCGCCGTTATTATTGTAGAATTTATTGCCTTTAAAATTACCAGTCAACGCACTACACTATTGGCGCTTCCTGTACACGAAAGGCAAGGTCTCATAGACCGCATTACGTATCAAGGCACCACAAAAATGATGAACTCCGCCGTTTTTGGGCAGTTAATCATCATCATTGTATTTATTCCTATTCTATCTTTGGTGGGCGTAGAGGGGAAAATGTTTCGGCCTATGGCCATGGTATTTTGTTTTGCGTTACTCGGAGCCATGATTTTTTGTTTCACCTATATTCCGGTAATGGCATCGCTTTTTATCAAACCTGCTAATACCGATAGAAAGACCATTTCTTCGCAATTAATTGGGTTTCTTCAAAACAAGTATGTGCCCATTATTACCTGGGCCATGCGCAGAAAGAAGTTGGTTTTGGGATTGGCCATTTTAGTATTGATTTTTTCCGGGTTGTTGTTTAGCCGAATGGGGGGCGAGTTTGTACCTACACTAGATGAAGGCGATTTTGTTATACAGCCCGTGCTTAAAACAGGCACTTCCTTATCTAAAACCGTAGCGGCAACAACACAGATGGAGCGGATTCTTTTGACCTTTCCGGAAGTAGCCCAAGTGGTAACGCGTATTGGTGCTGCCGAAGTACCTACCGATCCTATGTCTATGGAAGAAAGCGATGTGATCATTAAATTAAAACCAAAAAATGAATGGGTTTCTGCCGAAAGCAAAGATGAATTAGCCGATAAATTTAAGAAGGCATTGACCGACGAAATTGCCGGTGTAGATTTTGAATTTACCCAACCCATTGAAATGCGGTTTAATGAATTGATAACTGGAGTAAGGGCAGATTTAGCCATAAAGATATTTGGCGAAGATTTAGAAATTTTACATCGCAAAGCCGTGGAAATTGAAAAAGCCATAAAGGATGTGGAAGGTGCTGCAGATATTATTGTAGAAAAAACGGAAGGATTACCCCAAATGTCGGTTACCTACGATCGTCAAAAAATTGCCAAATACGGAATGAACATCGAAGACCTGAACAAAGTGGTTACCATGGGTTTTGCCGGAATGTCGGCGGGGACTGTGTTTGAAGGTGAAAAGCAATTTAATTTGGTTGTTCGATACGATGAAGCACACCGGAAAGATATTGGTAATCTTGAAAGAACCGCGGTTATGTTGCCCAATGGTAATACACTTCCTTTAAGCGAATTTGCCCAAATAAACTATACAACGGGGCCTGCAAAAATTTCTAGAGACGACACCAAACGGAGAATAGTGGTGGGTGTTAATGTACGCAATAGAGATTTAGAATCTGTGGTAAATGATGTGCAGCGTATTATAGAGCGCGACATTAAATTTCCTGCCGGTTACACGGTTAGTTACGGCGGACAGTTTGAAAATCTTCGTGCGGCTTCTAAACGCCTTACCATTGCCGTTCCAATTGCCTTGGTATTAATTTTTGTATTGCTCTATTTTGCTTTTAATTCCGTAAAAGAAGCCTTACTCATATACAGTGCCATTCCGCTTGCGGCTATTGGTGGCGTGCTGTTGCTTTATGTTAGAGGACTTCCTTTTAGCATATCGGCTGGCGTAGGATTTATTGCCCTTTTTGGCATCGCCGTTTTAAATGGTATTGTTTTAATTGAAGAATTTAAAGAATTAAAAGCGCATGGTATTACCAACATAAATAAACGAATTCTTATGGGAACAAGAAACAGACTGCGCCCGGTGTTGCTTACCGCTGCTGCTGCTGCTTTGGGATTTTTACCTATGGCAATTTCTACTTCGGCAGGGGCAGAAGTACAACGCCCACTAGCTACTGTGGTGGTAGGTGGATTAATTACCGCAACCATTTTAACGTTGGTAGTACTCCCTATCCTTTACAGTATGTTTGATCGGAAAGACCATATACCCAAGCGGAAATTAAAAGTTAATTTAAAAGCACTTCCCCTTTTGGTCCTTTTGGTTTTGCCGGTTATGGGCAGTGCGCAATCTCGTGAGATTTCCGCGCAGGAGGCTTTGGAAATTGCATTGGAGCATAACAAAGGATTACGCGCTGCTGCACAAATGGTAGATCAATCAAAGCAATTGGTAGGCAGTGCCTTTAACTTAGATAAAACCCAAATTTATTATAATTATGATGAAAATAATATTGCACCAAACGGACTAGCCTTACGTGTGTTCGGGATTAGTCAGTCCTTACAATTTCCCACCGTTTACGGCGCGCAACGCCGGTTGGAAAAACAAAAGGTAAATTTGGCTTCGCAGCAATATCGATTGTCCGAAAGATTGCTCACCAAAGAAGTAAATTTGGCGTATTACAATGCCGTATATCAAAATAATCTTGTTGCGCAATATGCCTATTTAGACAGCCTTTACGGGCAATTTGCCAATGCCTCTGAAAAAAGATATCGTGTAGGTGAAACCAACCTTTTAGAAAAGCTCACTGCCCAAGCCAAGCATAAAGAAATAGCCGTACAATTGGCACAAAGTAGGGAAAATGAGAAAAAAGCTCTTGCTTTATTACAACAATGGCTGCAGTCAGATTCCTTGTATGCGATTTCCGGTCGTAAAATGCCCAAGCTAGTCCTTCTGGATTGGAATGCTACCGAACACCCCGGAGCACAATATTTAGAGGCGGCACAAGACTTATCGGAAAGTGCACTAAGGCTGGAACGCCAAAAACTATTGCCCGATTTGCAAATAGCAGCCTTCCAAGGTACTAATAGTGGTGCAGATGTAAGGCAATATGCTGGCTTTCAGGTTGGGGTGGCTGTTCCCCTTTGGTTTGGGGCACATAAAGCGAAGATCAATGCCGCAAAAACAGAAACTCTTATTGCCGAAAATCAACTCGAAAATTATAAGATCCAATTAGAAGCAAGTCATCAAGGACTACTGTCCGATCTTAAAACTTTTGAAGAGGCACTCACCTATTACGAGACAACCGGAAAAACCTTAGCCGACCAATTAACCACTAATGCCTCCAAAGCCTTTGTGAACGGCGAATTGGATTTTCTACAATATGTACAATTATTGGAAAGCGCTAAAACTATTGAAATTAACTATTTACAAAATCTTTTTCAGTACAATAGAACGGTTTTAGAACTTAACTATTTAACGAACTAATGATATTACCATGCAAAACAAGATTATAAATCGCTTTAAAATACCTGTGTTTTTTGCAGGAATAGTGCTATTGGGTAGCTTCGTTTCTTGCGGAACCACAGAAAAGCCTTCATCCGAAGTGTCAGATACCCAAGATGTGGTAACCCTTAGTGATGCCCAATTTGCTTCAGGACAAATGGCGGTTGGAAAAATGACCTTACGCGAATTTACCAATGTGATTAAAGTGAATGGCGTTTTTGACGTACCGCCCGAGAATAGAACCACTGTAAGTGCTTATTTCGCAGGATATGTAAAAAAATTAACCCTCCTGCCCGGTGAATCAGTAAAGAAAGGGCAAGTGCTTTTTACCCTAGAAAATCCGGAATATATACAAGTGCAACAGAATTTTTTAGAAGCACGCGGTCGTTTGGCTTATCTTAAATCGGATTATGAACGGCAAAAGGCATTACTGGCGGATGAGGTAACCTCCCAAAAGAATTTCTTGAAGGCCGAATCGGACTATACGGTTACACAAGCCCAATACCAATCTTTACGAAAGCAACTTGTGCTTATGAATATTAATCCGGATGCGATTACCGCAGAGCGCCTTAGTGCTGTAATATCGGTAGTTGCGCCATTATCAGGTTTTGTAACCTCGGTTCCAATCACGCAGGGCATGTATTTAAATCCTTCCGATGAAGCAGTGACTATTACCAATTTAGATAATATGCACTTTGAATTAAAGGTATATGAAAAGGACCTGCCTTTTATTGAAGAAGGACAGACCATACGAGCCAAACTACAAAATAATGAAGAAAAGGAGATTTTGGGTGAAGTGCATTTGGTAAATAGAACCATACATGCCACCGATAGAAGCGTAGCCATTCATGGCGATATTTTACATCCGGAAGACGCTGAACTGCTTACCCCCGGCATGTATGTAGAGGCAGAGATTATTACAAGTACAGCAACCTATTTGGCGTTGCCGGAAGAAGCTATCGTTAGTATAGAAAATGAGCCTATTGTTTTGGTAAAAGAAGCCGACAATACCTTTAGAAGAAGGGCATTGCAGATAGGTATTACCAAAGATGGATACACACAAATCCTAAATGCGTCCGATTTTGATCCGGAAACCGTATTTTTGACAGCCGGAGTTTTTAATTTAATTTCGGAATAAATGCTATGGAGTGCCAAACGAAATTGAATATAGGCATAGGTATAATTTTATCCTTACCAAGAAGGCATCTACCTAAAAAAACATATCTTAGGATACCTCTATAGGCCATAGCAACTTTATAAAAAATGGTCTTGGGTATGGAAAGTAAATAGTGTGTAAATGAACATCATATGCAACTCACAAAACCGTATTACGCAGTAATTTTTACCTCAATACGAACAGACGGGGATTGTGGTTATGGAGAAATGGCCCGCCAAATGGAAACCCTGGCGCATCAGCAAAAAGGATTTTTGGGTATGGAAAGTGCCCGGGAGGCTATAGGAATTACAGTAAGCTATTGGGAATCGCTAGAAGCAATAGCCCACTGGAAAGCCAATGCAAGCCATAGGATAGCGCAAACCAAAGGACGTACAGATTGGTATACATACTATCGGGTTCGTATATGTTTGGTAGAAAGAGAATATGATTTTGAAAGTTAAATACATAAGATCATTTCGGAACAAAACTGGTATCTTCTTTAGATCCCATCCTAAAAAAATTCTTTTTGTAACTATTAGCGCTATTTTTTATTATTTCTGCCTACCTCAAACCCTTTTTAAGGCACCAACTGCTACCGTTATAGAAAGTGCTGAAGGCACATTATTAGGGGCTAAAATTGCGTCTGATGGACAATGGCGTTTTCCGGAAATAGACAGTGTGCCGTATAAATTTCAACAATGTATTTTGCTCTTCGAGGATGAATATTTTTACCAACATCCTGGATTCAATCCCGTTGCTATGGCCAAAGCCCTAGCATCGAATTTGCGTAAAAGGAAAACGGTACGGGGCGGAAGTACCCTTACGCAGCAAGTTGTGCGCCTATGGCGACAAGAAAAAAAACGCTCTTATCTTGAAAAGGCCGTAGAGCTTCTGCTGGCAACACGCTTAGAATGGCGGTATACTAAGGATGAGATTTTAAAGTTATATGCGAGTCATGCTCCCTTTGGAGGTAACGTTGTGGGCTTAGAAATGGCTGCTTGGCGTTATTTTGGCTTGCAACCACACCAGTTATCATGGGCAGAAGCAGCAACGTTGGCAGTCTTGCCTAATGCGCCTAGCCTAATCTATCCGGGAAAGAATCAATCCAAATTAGAAGCAAAACGGAATCGGCTTTTAAAAAAGATCCATCAGCATCACCTCATAGACCAAACAACCTACGAATTGGCTCTTTTAGAAGCACTACCCCAAAAACCTTTTTCAGTGCCTCAAAACGCACCACATCTGTTAACGTATGGATCAAAAAAATGGCAGGGTCAGCGGTTGCGAACAAATATAAACGCCCAATTGCAAGGGCAAGTAAACGGTTTGGTAGAAAAGCACTACAAAAATTTAAAACAAAATCAAGTGCATAATGCAGCCGTGTTGGTAATGGATGTGCATACAAGAGCCGTGCTATCTTATGTGGGGAACACCCCAACGGACAAGGAGCACGAAAAGGATGTAGACATGGTTCAGGCCAATCGCAGTACAGGAAGTGTACTAAAACCCCTACTCTACACGGCCATGTTAGACGCCGGCGAACTGCTACCCGATATGTTAGTACCTGATGTTCCTACGCAAATAGGGGGCTATACCCCCGAAAATTTTAATGAAACCTATTCCGGAGCAGTAAAAGCCAAAGTCGCCTTAGCGCGATCACTGAATATTCCTGCTGTGCGTTTGTTGCAATCCTACGGCGTAAAGAAATTTAGGGATCAATTGGATTTTTTTAATCTTCGTGGCATCAACAAAGCTGCCGATCATTACGGGCTTACCCTAATATTAGGTGGCGCAGAAACGAACCTTTGGGATTTGTGTAAGACGTATGCGGCCTTGGCGTCTACTTTAAACCATTATACAAGTACCTCAGGTACGTATTATTCAAACGAGGTGGTAGCACCTCAATTAAGTAAAAACACCTCGGTTCATTTTGGACAGCAATCTCCCCAAAAATCCTTTTTCGACGCAGGGAGTATATACCTTACTTTTGACGCTATGAAAGAAGTAAATCGCCCCGACGGCAACGAATCTTGGGCGTTTTATGATTCTTCTAAAGAAATCGCCTGGAAAACAGGAACAAGTTTTGGCAATAAGGACGCTTGGACTATAGGACTTACTAAAGATTTTGTGGTGGGCGTTTGGGTAGGTAATGCCGACGGAGAAGGGCGTCCCGATCTTACAGGCGTATCTAGTGCAGCGCCTATTTTGTTTGATGTGTTTGATGTCTTGCCACCGTCGGCGTGGTTTACAAAACCTTTAGATGAGTTTGCACCCATTACCGTCTGTACGCAAAGCGGCTTTTTGGCTTCTGAAGCTTGCCCCGGTAAAACTATCGATATTCCTAACAAAAGAAATGGCATAGCAGTGTGTTCATACCATCAATGGGTGCATTTGGATGCGAATCGATTGTTTCGCGTACATGCCTCCTGCGAAGCCCTTTCGCAAATGGTTACAACCTCATGGTTTGTATTACCACCGCTACAGGAATTCTATTATAAAAAAGCCCATCCGGAATATCAAAATGTACCACCACTGCGGGCAGACTGCCTAGGAGCCGAGGAATCGGGAATGGCATTTATTTATCCTAAAGATAAAAGTAGAATTAGCCTATCCAAAAATTTTGAAGGCACCTACAACGAACTCATTCTAAAAGTAGCTCATCGCAGATCGGACACCAAAGTATTTTGGTATTTAGATGACCGGTTTATTGGCGAAACACTTCACTTTCACGAATTGGGCGTGCTTCCCGATCCAGGAAATCATAGGATAACTGCGGTTGATGCTTATGGCAATGAAGTTGCTATAGAAATAACAATAGATTAAAACAAGGGGGTTGTCTTTAGTGAAATAAACCCTTACTTTTATGACGTAAAAAATTGTGGGCGTTGCAGAATTGAGAAGGTATTTCTTAACCCATCACAACAGTCAGCGCTAAAAAAGCACTCCATATGGAAAAGAATATCCCATTTTCTAATCTCAACAGGGCAGAAACATTTAATAAACTAGCTGAAGAGAGTTTTGACTTAGTCGTAATTGGCGGCGGTATTACCGGTGGCGGTATTGCCTTAGATGCCGCTTCAAGGGGGCTAAAAGTGGCGTTGTTAGAGAAGAATGATTTTGCCTCTGGCACTAGCAGCAAATCTACCAAGCTAATTCATGGTGGACTCCGGTATTTAAAACAGTTCGATTTTTGGCTAGTGAAGGAAGTGGGTTCCGAAAGGGCTATTGTACACAAATTAGCTCCACATTTGGTGTTACCGGAAAAGATGTTATTACCGCTTATTGAAAATGGTTCGTACGGTAAATGGCTTACCTCTATTGGTTTAAAAGTGTATGATATTTTGGCGCAGGTTACCGGAGAAGATCAACGGAAGATGTTAGAAAAGAAACCAGCTCTAAAACTAGAACCATTGTTACCTAAAAAAATCCTTAAAGGCGCAGGCTATTACGCAGAGTACCGCACGGATGATGCCCGGCTGACCTTGGAAAATATAAAAACAAGCCTCAAATATGGTGCTACTGCACTAAACTACGCCACCGTATTAGATTTTGAATATAACGATGGAAAAATAAGTGGAGTAAAAGTAAAGGACGAAACCTCCCAAAAAGAAATCACGGTAAAAACGGCTTATGTCATTAATGCAGCAGGTCCTTGGGTAGATGAACTTAGGAGTATCAACAATTCTAAAAAGGGGAAACGATTGCACCTAACCAAAGGGGTACATTTGGTATTTCCAA
The DNA here is from genome assembly GCF_034651555.1 of Aurantibrevibacter litoralis. NCBI lineage: Bacteria > Pseudomonadati > Bacteroidota > Flavobacteriia > Flavobacteriales > Flavobacteriaceae > Aurantibrevibacter > Aurantibrevibacter litoralis. The sequence continues at coordinate 170,410 of NZ_JAYEEQ010000005.1, forward strand.
AAGAAAAATTACCCGTGAGGCAGTCGGTCTATTTTGATGTACCCGATGGGCGCATGATGTTTGCCATTCCGCGCGGAAAAGTAACGTATGTAGGTACTACCGATACCAATTACACCGAAGACAAGGATCATGTAAAGGTAGATCTTGCCGATGCTATGTATCTTATTTCTGCCGTAAACAATATGTTTCCTAGTGTAGATTTGAGGTTAGAAGATATTGTTTCCTCATGGGCCGGTTTGCGACCTTTAATTCACGAGGAAGGAAAATCAGCTTCGGAATTATCGAGGAAAGATGAAATTTTTGTTTCAGACACCGGCCTTATCAGCATGGCAGGGGGCAAACTTACGGGATACCGCAAAATGGCCGAGCGCGCCGTGGATCGCATTGCCAAAAAAATAGAGGAAGAAAGCGATAGAAAGTTAAAAGAATGCCGTACCGCTTCCATTTTCCTGTGCGGGAACGAGAACTTTAAAAAATCAAAACACGTTCAAAAATATATCGATGAGGTTTTTGAACGATTAGAACCTGAGGGTTTTGCCAAGTACGATGCATGGTATTTGGTTACCAATTATGGCACACAGACCGAAACCATTTTGGAAACGTATGCCACACTTAAAGAAAAAGACAATCCTACATGCTTACTAAAGGCTGAACTTCATTTTGGCGTACAGTACGAGATGGTACAAAACCCCATGGATTTCTTTGTACGCCGCACAGGCAGGCTCTATTTTGATATTGAGAGTGTGCGCACCTATATGGATCCGGTTCTGACCGAGTTTCAAAAATTGACAAAGCTCGATGGTACTACTATGGCCGCCTATAAAAACACGCTAGAAAACCTAATCGAAGAACATTCTAATTTCTCCTTAGAGCGCGGGTAGCCATTGTTACTTGTTCAGAGCAATCTTCGTGTACTGAAGCGCCACGGTAAGTGAATCGTTTTTCTCCGAGTCTAGGCACTATACGTGCAAATACCCGTAGTTTGGGGTTAGGTGGGTTTTCCATTCGTGTTTTATAACATATACGAGCTGTGACTTGGCGCTAATTGGGTCATGAGAGTGCTAAAAATTGCTACTTGCGTATGGTTGCAAAACGTTTTAGCGACTGTGGAAATGATATAAAAAACCAAAGGAGACGTGTTTTAAAGGGTTAGAATTCTGATGGAATAATAAACATTGCAATAAAAAATGAATAAACAAAAATTTAAAGCATCATCGAAGCGATATGACGCTAAATTTTGTGTAAAACTTTGAATGGAACACTATAAATTAACAGATGGAAACTGCCATACAATATTACAATGATATAATTCACTACTTCAAAGCAAATTACATCAATATTGTTTTTATCCTGCTTTTTGTAGTCGGTGGATTTGTAATTTCCAATTTTATAAAGCGAAGGATAAAAGTGCGATTAGTAAGGAAATCGCCTAACCATATCACGGCAAGCTTTATCTCACAAATCGTCGGATTTATTCTTAAGTCAATTATAGTTTTCACTACCCTATATTTACTTGGGCTTAGTGCCTTTACTAATAAATTGCTGGCAGGTGCTGGACTTTTAACCTTTGTAATAGGTTTTGCATTAAAAGATATTGGCGAGAACTTTTTGGCAGGAATTATTCTGGCCTTTAAAAGTCCCTTTAGGTTAGATGATTTAATAGAAGTAAATGGTATAACAGGTCATGTTAAAGACATTAGCATACGGGAAACACTGGTAAAAACGCCCGATGGTAAAGATGTGTTTTTGCCAAATGCTATCATTCTTAAAAATCCTTTATATAATTACACCCTCGACGGATTCTTACGGTATGAATTTACAGTAGGGATCGCTTATGAAAACAATCCTACAGAGGCAATTAATCTTATATTTGAAACGGTAAATAATGTTGAGGGTATATTGAAAGGCGATAGAACTCCTGTCATTACCATTACTGAGCTGGCTACTAATGCTATCAATATTGAGGTGAAATTTTGGGTAGACACCTTTAAATCAACGAAACGCTCTGTTCACATGAGTGTTCGTTCACGAGTGATGAATGATGTGGTTGAAGCATTAATTAAAAAGGGATATAGTTTACCTGCTACCATCTTAGAATTAAAAAACTACGAGCCCTATGGAAATTTAAAATTGAATGTAGAAAAAAAATTGGAAGGAAGTGATTTGCATGACGTAGCACCGCAAGATTCTTAAAGAGAATAGATCGATTTATCCCAACAAAATACTTCAAAAAAAATCGAAATCCACATAAAGGCAGTAAGTAATTATGCCGAAATGATTTTAAGATTGGGAAAAGAAGCCATCAAGGAAGAATATAAGCGTAGGAACCTTAAGTAAGATTAAAATGTTGACGGCAGGAGAAATCAATCACACAACAACTAATGTTTAGCAAACCGGTATTACATGTACAACAACTTAATAAATTAAAAATATGCTCACAGCGATACATCCAAAGTTACCGATGCGAGACAAGGCGGTAACGAAAGAGTATTACCTAAACAAATTAGGGTTTCAAATTTTTGGAGACAATGACTTTGACGGTTATTTAATGCTTCATAAGGACAGCATTCAAATTCATTTTTTTGACTTCAAAGACCTTGACCCGAAAGAAAATTACGGGCAAGTTTATATCAGAACCAACTACATCGATGCACTTTACCAATCCCTTGTAGACAACAATGTTTTAATTCACCCAAACGGTCATTTAGAAACAAAACCTTGGGGACAAAGAGAGTTTGCTTTGCTTGACCCGGACAACAATTTATTAACGTTTGGACAAAGTATAAAATGAAAAACGCAATGGAGGTTAAGATTAGTAAGGACCAATTAAACGTTTTATTAAACGAAGTACAAAAGGAGTATTTTGATGCTGTACTTAAACAAAATGTATTCTGTGGAACTTGTGGCAGTACAGCTAAACAAGGCGTTGATACTAAAGAACTAATTTTGGATGCATTAAATGATATTAGGATTAAAGGAATTTGCAACGTATGCAAAGGTGATGTAGTAAGGATACTAGAATTTGGAGAAAATCAGGAATTTCACGAAAAAGCTATGAATTATAAAATATCAAGGCTCTAGTTTAATATTGCGTTGATTTTAACATTTCGTATCTAGATTTGATGCCGGGATACTTTTCCATGGTCACGATGCTCTCCATTGTTTTGTGCACAAAGTCCCGGAGTAAGAGCAACAACAGGATTGGTGGAAGTTTAAATTTTGTACATTTAGCAAAGTATTGTAGTCGGATCCGATAATCTTGAAATACTTCACGACAAAAGGCTTAGATCGTTTATGAAAGACTTACCCCGCCGTAATGGTACAGACAAAAATATTTAAAAAATGGAACCTTGCCAAGAGATATAAATAATTAGTAATCAATGATTTGCAAATGTATGATACATGCAAATCTTTTAAATCAACCAGACGTTGCAAAAACATAAGGTACTATGACCCTACTTTTAATTTATCTTTTTATCGCATTAGTGATCTCTTTTCTGTGTTCCATAATGGAAGCGGTGTTGCTTTCTATTCCTGTTTCTTATCTTAAGTCCAAAGTAGAAGATGGAGATAAAAGTGCAGAAACTATGCTTAATTTAAAAGAAGACATCGATAAACCTCTTTCAGCAATTTTATCGTTAAACACAGTAGCACATACAGTAGGAGCTGCTGGTGTTGGCGCACAAGCTACCGTTGTTTTTGGTGAGGCATATTTTGGAATTGTATCTGCGGTATTAACTATTTTAATTTTGGTGTTTACAGAAATTATACCTAAGACCTTAGGCGCAAATTACAGTAAAGAATTAGTAGGTATAGTTTCCAAACTTATATATTTTTCGGTTTTTATAACTTATCCATTGGTGTGGATTTCGTCTTTTTTGACGCATTTGCTGGCAAGAAAAAAAGAGGAATTCACCACAAGTAGAGAGGAAATTTCGGCATTAGCTAGTATAGGTGCACAAGAAGGAATCTTTGCTGATAAGGAAAACAAAATCATTCAAAATTTAATAAAATTAAAGAGTTTAAAGATTAAAGCTGTAATGACACCAAGGATTGTAGTTGTAACAGCTAATGAAGAAATGACCTTAGAAGAATTCTTAAAAAACAAAGAGTTTCTACATTTTTCTAGAATACCAATTTTTCAGGAAAACAGGGATAATATTACGGGATATGTGTTCAGAGAAGTGGTTTTCGAAAAATTAGCCGAAGATCAATTTAACTTAAAATTAAAGGATATCAAAAGAGAGATTATTCACTTTCCTGAAAACATGACATTATTTGACGCTTGGGAAGTAATGATTCAGAAAAAACAACATATTTCCTTAATAACAGATGAGTATGGAGGAATGGATGGAATTGCAACGCTAGAAGACATTATAGAAGCTCTTTTAGGGTTTGAAATAGTTGATGAAAAAGATCAAATAGAAGATATGCAGGAATATGCCATTAAGCGGTGGCAAGAAAAACAGAAGAAGTACAAACTTCTAAAAGATGAAAGTCAGCAAATTTAGGAATCTTGTAAGAGGAAAGGACAACGTTCCGGAAAATAAAAATCAACAAAAAACCGGTATTTTAGATTCAAATTTTTTATTTTCTTCACTCATTTGCTCCGCTTTTAGTAGAAGAAAGTATTGAAAACAACCTTTTTTTTCTGCTGGCGGTTACCTAATAGGACTAAAGAAAAAAAGGGAAAAGACGATACATTCAACAAGAGAATAAAACAAATGAAAAATCGGGGCGTGCCACTATCGCAAATAGCCAAGTTGCAGTTTCCTATGATACTACTCAAAAAGATCTAAGAAACCGCTACGGGATGGACCACAAAAGGGTCTAAAGCAGTTAACGCCTTTTCTACCGAAGTAATCTGATCAAAAACGAGTAACAACCGTAAGCCGTTACGAGTTTCTTTTTCTTTCATACGGCACAATTTAGGATGCTGTTGCACAAACTGTAGTACCTGGTTAAAAGAGGTACTTTGGTAAAACGGAGATTGCTGATCGGCAATAAAGTACCCAATGAGTTTTCCTTTTTTCATCACCACTTTTTCTAGCCCTATGGCAGTAGCAATCCATTTAATACGCACAGAACGCAACAAATCCTTGGCGGGCTTAGGCAAAGATCCAAAACGATCTATGAGTTGTGCTTCAAATTTTAGAAGGGCTTCTTCATTTTTAATTTGGTTCAATTCGGTGTACAGGTTAAGGCGTTCCGTAATATTGTTGATGTAATTATCGGGGAACAACAGCTGAAAGTCGGCATCAATTTGAGTTTCCTTTACGTAGATTTTGTCTGGCGTACCTTCTACCTCATTATACAGGCTTTTAAATTCATTTTCTTTTAGTTCCTCAATGGCTTCTGAGAGTATTTTTTGATACGTCTCAAAACCTATTTCATTGATAAAACCACTTTGCTCGCCCCCAAGGAGATCGCCAGCTCCCCTAATTTCCAGATCTTTCATCGCAATGTTGAAACCGCTGCCCAATGCGGTAAACTGCTCTAGTGCCTGAATGCGTTTTCGGGCATCAGGAGTCATCATATCATAGGGCGGTGTTATAAAATAGCAAAACGCCTTTTTATTACTCCGCCCCACGCGACCGCGCATTTGGTGCAAGTCGCTAAGTCCAAAATTATTAGCATTGTTAATAAAGATGGTATTGGCATTGGTAACGTCTAATCCGCTTTCTACAATAGTAGTAGACACCAGCACATCAAACGCGCCATTTATAAACGCAAGCATTAAAGCTTCTAGTTTTTTACCGTCCATTTGGCCGTGTCCTATTCCAATTTTGGCGTCGGGCACCAAGCGCTGAATCATACCGGCCACTTCTTTGATGTTCTCAATGCGGTTATGGATAAAAAAGACTTGGCCTCCTCTTTGAATTTCATAGCTTATGGCATCGCGAATTGTTGCTTCATTAAAATGAATAACTTCACTTTCTATGGGATAGCGGTTGGGTGGTGCTGTGGTAATTACCGAGAGGTCGCGCGCAGCCATTAAACTGAATTGTAAGGTGCGGGGTATGGGTGTGGCCGTTAGGGTGAGCACGTCTACGTTCTCTTTTATAGCTTTTAGCTTGTCTTTTACATTGACCCCAAATTTTTGCTCCTCATCTACAATAAGAAGTCCTAAATCTTTGAATTTCACGTTTTTGTTTACAAGTTGGTGGGTGCCAATAATAATATCTACTTTGCCGGTGGCCAAATCGTGAAGCGTTTCTTTACGTTCTTTAGTGGTACGGAAACGATTAAGGTAATCCACGGTAACGGGCATTTCTTTTAGGCGTTCTGTAAAAGTACGGTGGTGCTGAAAAGCCAAAATGGTAGTAGGCACTAAAACCGCTACTTGTTTTCCGTTGTCTACCGCTTTAAATGCGGCTCTAATAGCCACTTCTGTTTTACCAAAGCCCACGTCCCCACAAATTAACCGATCCATGGGGCGTTCACTTTCCATATCTTTTTTGATGTCTTCGGTGGCTTTGGTTTGGTCCGGAGTATCTTCGTATATAAATGAGGCCTCAAGTTCGGATTGCAAATAACTGTCCGGCGCAAAGGCGAATCCTTTGTCTAATCGCCTTTTTGCATACACTTGTATAAGATTGAAGGCGATCTGTTTTACTCTCGATTTGGTTTTCTCCTTCAGTTTTTTCCAAGCACCAGAACCCAGTTTATACAATTTTGGCGCAGTGCCGTCCTTGCCGTTAAATTTAGAGATTTTGTGTAGGGAATGAATACTAACGTAGAGAATGTCTCTGTCTCCATAGACCAATTTTATGGCTTCCTGCCGGGTACCTTCTACATCTATTTTCTGAAGTCCCCCAAATTTCCCTATACCGTGGTCTATATGGGTTACATAATCGCCTATCTCTAATTTATTGAGTTCTTTAAGGGTAATTGCCTGCTTTTTGGCATATCCGTTTTTGAGATGAAATTTATGATACCGTTCAAAAATCTGATGATCGGTGTAGCAAGCCAGTTTGGCATCTTCGTCTATAAAACCCTGATATAGTGGTAATACGGCTGTTTTGTATGGAGTTTCTGCACCTATTTCACTTAGGATATCATGAAATCGTTTCACCTGTTGCGCACTGGAACAGCAAATATAATTGGTATAGCCCGCCTTATGATTTTGGTTAAGGTTGTTAACTAAGAAGTCGAATTTTTTATTAAACGAAGGTTGCGGTTGGGTATGAAATATAATGTTGCTGCTGTTTTGAGCATTCGAAGAGGTAACCACCGAAAACGAATGTAATTGACTTTCTAATAATGCCCCGGTAACAAATAGGGCTTCGGGGCGCGTGTGGTTTAGGGGAGTTGATAGGGCAGCAAACACTTCTTCGGCCTTTGCAAAAAGGGTATTGGCTTTGGCCGACAAAAGCTCGGGTCGATCCACAAAAACGACAGTATCAGCAGGAATAAAAGCTAAAAAACTCTGTCGCGATTCGTGCAAAAATTTATTCTCTACATTAGGAATAAGGCTAATGCGTTTTACCTTATCGGTAGACAGTTGAGTTTCTACATCAAAAGTGCGAATACTATTTATTTCATCGCCAAAAAACTCCAGTCGATACGGTTGGTCGTGCGAAAAAGAAAACACATCAACAATGCCTCCACGAACCGAAAATTCCCCAGGTTCAGTAACAAAATCGACCCTTTTAAATTGGTATTCAAATAAGACTTCATTGAGAAAATCGAGCGATATAGCATCACCTACCTTTATTTTTAGCGTGTTTTTATCCAATTCTTTTCGGGTAGCTACTTTTTCAAAGAGGGCGTCGGGATAGGTTACAATAACAGCCGGTTTTTTACGGGAATTAATACGGTTTAGTACTTCGGCACGCAATAGCACATTGGCGTTGTTTGTTTCTTCTATTTGATAGGGTCTTCTGTAACTTCCGGGATAAAAAAGCACTTGCGTATCGTCTAGAAGTTCTTCCAAATCGTTAAGATAATACGCAGCTTCTTCTTTGTCACTTAGAATGAATAAAAAAGGTCTATTGGAAACTTCAAATGCGGATGCAACCACAAAAGAGAGTGCTGATCCGGATAGTCCGGTAATACATGTCATTTTTTCGGATTGTACAATAGCCTGCTGCAGTTTCCGTATGGGCGGAGACTGTGCAACTATTTCCGAAATAGTGGATTTATCCAATCCTTAAAATTTCTGCAAATATAGGTTCGGAACCCCTTTGCCACCAAAGGGTGATCTGTTTTTTTGAAGGTACTTAGAGTGGAAAATGATATAAACCCTAATGAAACCAAGCCCAAGGAAGCGATCTAAATTGATTTATAAAGAATAATTGAAATCTTATGAAGCGAAAGCGTTCGAAAAAATTTATATTTGTGACCGATTAAAATTAGGAGATATGGCGATCTTAGATTTATACAGCAACAGTGAACATCGGCGAAATTTAGCCCATTTTGCGGCTATAGCTACATTAGCGGCCACGGATGGCGAGGTAAATGCAGATGAAAGGGTTTTACTAGATCGTTTTGCAAGCAAACTCGACATTACCGACGCAGAATATAAAGAGGTAATGAAGAAATCGAATAAATATCCAATAGATACACCACTTAGTGCGGAAAAGCGTTTGGAGCGATTGTACGATTTTTTTCGAATCATTTATGCCGATCATCAGGTGGATGAGCCAGAGCTTACCTTAGTGCGAAAATACGCTATAGGATTAGGGTATTCTCAAGAAGTTGCCGAAACGGTGATACAACGGTCCATAGCCATTTTTAGTGGAAATATTGATTTTGAAGACTATCAATATTTGTTAAAACTCTAATAGTTTTTATTGTTGTTGCGATCTTATACACCTTGAGATGTTATTCTTTCCTGTGTTCGTTCTTTTGCCGTAAAGCGAGCTTAATGTGTAGTTGCGCTTTAACAATTTTTCCCGGTAGCACCGTAGGCTACCTACCTTTTTCACCACACGTTTTTACAAATCCGTAATGAATTAATGCGCTCATAAGAAAGCTATACATAGCATAAAATATACGGAGATATCTCAGAAACTGTTTTATTTGCCCATACTGATTAGCGTTTTTGTGAAACTACATCGGTTTCGTCGTTTTTATGTTTTTGAAATTTATAACTTTGTGTTTTATTTGTAACAATTATGAAATACAGCATCCGGGAGGCACGGGCGGAAGACATGCCTCAAGTTAGTAAACTGATTCAAGAATTGGCCGATTTTGAACACGAAAGCGGAGCTGTTGAAATAACCGCAGAAGATTTGGTGCAAGACGGTTTCCAAAAGCACAAACGCTTTCATTGCTTTGTTGCCGAAGCAGAAGCTGTTATTGTTGGTATGGCCTTGGTGTATATGCGCTATTCTACATGGAAGGGTCCTGTCTTGCATTTAGAAGATTTAATAATCACCAAAAAAATGCGAGGGAGTGGATTGGGAACGGCCTTGTTAACCGAGGTAGTAAAGTATGGAAAACGGTTAGGAGTAAAACGGATTTGTTGGGAGGTGCTGGATTGGAATGAACCGGCAATTACCTTTTATGAAAGTAAAGGAGCGCACGTTAAGCGCGATTGGGATGTGGTACATTTAGACGAAAAAGGGATAGAAAATTTTATACAAAATATATGAGAGTATTTAAATTCGGAGGTGCTTCCGTTAAAGATGCGGACGGTATTAAAAATGTAGTACAGGTATTAAGAGAAGTGGGTTATGAAAATACATTACTCATAGTTTCTGCTATGGGGAAGACCACCAATGCCATGGAAGAGGTGGTAAATGCCTATTTTAACAATAAATCGGCTTTGGCTTCTTCCCTACAAGAGGTTATAAAATATCACAACGATATTTTAATGGATCTTTTCAAAAACGATAAACACCCTATTTTTCTTCAGGTAAAATCATTGATCGATGAGGCACAAGGATTTTTAGCTTGGAACAAATCGCCAAAGTACAATTTTGTATACGATCAGGTTGTAGGGTATGGCGAACTGGTTTCATCTACCATTCTAAGTGCCTACCTTAACGAAAGTGGTCTTAAAAGCAATTGGCTCGATGTGCGAAATTTTATAAAAACCGACAGCAATTATAGAGATGCCAACATACATTGGGAGAAAACTCAGGAAAATGTCACCAAAAAAATAGACAAGACAAAACTGAATATTACGCAAGGATTCTTAGGCAGCGACGAAAATAATTTTACCACTACTTTGGGCAGAGAAGGATCAGATTATACGGCAGCAATTCTTGCCTATTGCGTAAATGCGTCCTCAGTGACTATTTGGAAAGATGTACCGGGTGTTCTTAATGCCGACCCTCGATATTTTGAAAATGCCCAACTGCTAAACAACATTTCGTATCGGGAGGCCATTGAATTGGCATTCTATGGTGCATCCGTGATTCACCCTAAAACCTTGCAACCTTTGCAGCGCAAAGAAATACCATTGCTGGTTAAATCGTTCGTAAATCCTTCGGCATCCGGCACTACCGTAGGAAAAGGTATAGGAATAGAGCCTAAAGTACCCTGTTTTATAGTGAAGAAAAATCAGGTGCTTATGAAACTCTCCTCATTAGATTTTTCTTTTATTGTAGAAGACAGTATGAGCGAACTTTTTAAGTTGTTCCACGATCATAGAATGAAGGTCGATTTAATTCAGAATTCTGCCATCAGTTTTTCGGTTTGTGTGGATAATAAATACGGTCGGTTAGAGGATTTATTAAATCATTTGAAAAGCAAATTTAAAGTGGTACACCATGAGAATGTGTCACTGTACACCATACGGCATTTTGATGCAGAGTCTATAGCCGCATTACAGCAAGGAAAGGAAATTTTATTAGAACAGCGAGGTAAAGAAACCCTTCAATTGGTCGTGAAATAGGTTCGAATGCTTAGCTCTCTTTTGTTCTAAACTGATAAAGTAGAGGCTACCAATTGTAATTTGCTATATTTGCGACACAATTAATCTATAGCTATGGGTTTAGTGACCGCTAAAGAGGTAGCGAAGGCAATTCATCTAGATAAGTACGGCTTTTTTGGAACTTTTATGGGATGGATTCTCATGCGAGTTACTCAAATTTCCAATATAAACAACTTTTACGATCAACATAAACATTTAGAAGGTCTAGACTTTTTAGACGCTATTTTAGCGTATTACGAGATAAAATTTGAAATTCCCGAAGACGATCTAAAAAGACTTCCGAAAGAGGGAGCGTACATCACCATTTCCAATCATCCCTTAGGAGGTATGGATGGGGTGCTTCTTTTAAAATTGATGCTTAAAAACCGACCAGATTTTAAGATTATCGCCAATTTTTTGTTGAACAGAATAGCACCGTTATCGCCATATATTATGCCGGTGAACCCTTTTGAGGGTCATAAAGACGTCAAAAGCAGTATAGGTGGTTTTAAAGCGGCCATAAAACATTTACAGGACGGGCAACCATTGGGAATTTTTCCAGCGGGGGAAGTTTCTACGTATAAAGACGGAAAGCTTATCGTAGATAAACCATGGGAAGAGGCTGCGTTAAAATTAATTCGAAAAGCCGAAGTACCTGTAGTCCCCATTTATTTTCATGCCCGAAATAGTCGATTGTTTTATAGATTGTCTAAAATAAATGACATCTTTAGAACGGCTAAATTACCCTCCGAGGTATCATCGCAGAGAAACCGACCCATTAAAGTAAGAATTGGTCAACCCATATCCGTTCAGGTTCAAAAGGAACAAGAAAACTTGGATGAATTCGCGGAATTGCTTCGAAGAAAAACCTATATTTTGGCCAATGCGTATCAAAAAGAACGCCTCATAGATCAGCTTCCTACGACCTTAAAGATTTCTAAATCCCCAAAAAAAATTGTTACGGCAGTACGCACGGAGGTTATTCAGGAAGAGATAGAACGGCTAAGAGAAAAGGATTGTAGGCTGCTGCAAAGCAAAAATTACGAGGTTTTTTTGGCTGAGGCGAAGGAGATTCCATTTATATTAAAGGAAATTGGCCGGCAAAGAGAAGTCACCTTTAGAGCCATCGGAGAGGGCACCAATAATGCTAGTGATTTGGATAGTTTTGATGCCTATTACCACCATTTATTTCTTTGGGATGATGATGAGAAAATAATTGTCGGGGCATACAGAATGGGCATGGGTTCAGCAATATTTGCAAAGTATGGTATCGATGGTTTTTATATTCAGGATCTTTTTAGGGTAGAGCCAGAGTTGCATCAAATGATGAGTCAGTCCATCGAAATGGGCAGAGCTTATATTATTAAGGAGTACCAGCTAAAGCCAATGCCTTTGTTTTTATTATGGAAAGGTATTGTGCATACCACATTGCGTTTTCCGGAGCATAAATATTTAATTGGAGGCGTCAGTATCAGCAATCAATTTTCTAATTTTTCAAAGTCTTTAATGATTGAATTTATGAAATCCAATTACTGGGATCCGTTTGTAGCACAATATATACGTCCCAAAAAGGAATTTAAAGTACAGCTTAAGGATGCAGATAAAGAGTTTGTTTTTGACGAAACACAAGCCGATTTAAACAAATTCGACAAAATTATAGATGAGGTAGAGCCGGGAAGTTTGCGCTTGCCTGTCCTTATCAAGAAGTATATAAAGCAAAATGCCAAGGTGGTAGCCTTTAATGTGGATCCGCTATTCAATAATTCGGTAGACGGTCTTATGTATATTAAGATTGCTGATTTACCGGAAAGTACCGTAAAACCAGTTATGGAAGAGTTTCAGGCAGAATTAGAACGCAAGCTAGCGGAAGGCCAGCAAAATTTGGAATTGTAAAAATAGAAGGCGTAATTACGGTTTGTTAGAGCTATTATAATACCGTTTCAATTTAAAGATTCCCCGACCCTTGGGTCGGGGTTTCCTATTTATCGCTCCTTTGGAGCGGTCGGAACTGTCTTTTTGCAGTTCCGGGTGAGGTGAAATACAAAATTTCGGTTTTTGGCCCAAAGGCCAAAATGAAACTGGCGAAACCCGTACTGAGCGCAGTAGAAGTATACCCCTATGGCTTGCCTCGGGGATAGTCAGTTTCAAGAAATTTTTTATCGGTACCAAAATAGATGAAACCGTGCTTTTGTCTATCTGGAAGCGGACAAACGGTTAGGGACAAAGGGTATTTGAATCTAGAATCCCGGGTGGTGTTCCAAAATTCTGACCAGAAATCCAAACCAACCTCATTTAGAAGAAATTCGGGGTAGCAGTAATTTGGATTTATTGCGGATGGAACGCTAGTCACGTCACGGATTTAGCTTATGGATATCCTTTTATTTCAGTAGTTTACGATGCATGTATTTGGGGTTAGGACCGCAATCATTGTAGGATGAAAATTGAGGCAATATCCTGGTGTCTACCTGATGTATATCGCAACTTTTTAATTGTATACCTTCTGATGCCTTATAGGCATCATTAAATTACAGTGGCGTTCATACATTTAATTTCGTTATTTCTTTTGAGGCTCATTAGGGTGGATTGTAGTATTAATGCGCTTAAAAAAGTCTTGGAACGGCAGTTGTAGCTCTTGCCATTTTTCTTGATGCATACGGTAGCATGGGTATTTCCCCTTAAAGGAAACTTTTAGTAGACCTGCCTTTTTAATGGTATTCATGTGTTGCGTAATAGTAGGTTGCGAAAGACCGATAACATCGACTAAATCGTTGCACATAGCATCTTTATTTTTACTGATATATTGAATGATGGCAATACGCGCAGGATGCCCCAATACTTTAGCCAAAGATGCCAAGGTATTTTGGGAAGTGTTGAATATGTGAGTTTTAGAAGCACCCATAATGGAGGATGATTTCGTTGATTGTGTATAGAAATTAAAGTTACGTAATATTGCAATATTACATTTACATATTCTTAAAAAAAGCCAAATCGTTTATTTTAGATTTGGCTTTTTCTGATCTACTAAAACCAAGGTTTTTTCCCGGCCTGATAGGTATTGTAAAATTCTTCATCCGATTTTGTGAGATAGATGATACCTTCTATAAGCCCTATAATAACAGTTGCCATTACAATAAAACTTCCCACAATAAAGCACATGGTAGCATAGCCAATTACAGTCGCAACCAGTAATATAATACCTTCCTTCTGGTACCCTAAAATGAACTTGTGAACCCCAAGTTGACCAAAAACAATGGCCAATATCCCGGCCAAAATCTTTTTGTTGTCCCCGCCGGCTCCCTTAAGACCTTCACTAAATTCATTGGCTGTTTTTTTGGCTTCATTTCCAAAATCTTGCGCCGTTTCTTTAGCGTCTTCAGCAAATTCCTTGCTTGCATCTTTGGCATCCTCAAAGGTTTCTTTTGCCGAATCTTTTGCATCATTTAATGCGTCCTTGGCCTTATCGCCTAAATCTTTTTTTTCGTCTGACATGGTTTTTAAATGTTGGTTTATAACAAATGACGTATAAAAGTACTAAATATTTTAATAGTTTAAAATATTTTTGCGAGTAGATAGAGCGATTTTAATTGTTAGGACAATTGAATTTCTGATAGTTAGCTATTAGATTAAAAACTAAAAAAAGGGTTGAATCTAAAGATTCCCCGACCCTTGGGTAGGGGTTTCCTATTTACCTCTCCTTTGGAGAGGTCGGAACTGCCTTTTTGCAGTTCCGGGTGAGGTAAAATACAAAATTTTGGATTTTGGCCCAAAGGCCAAAATGAAACTGGCGAAACCCGTACTGAGCGCAGTAGAAGTATACCCCTATGGCTTGCCTCGGGGATAGTCAGTTTCAAGAAATTTTTTATTTCTAAAATGGATCTAAAGTCTAAAATGTTCTTTTATTTTAGTCACTAAGGTTTGCGCCAATCTTGCTTTACTTTCAACGGTCCATCCCGCGACATGAGGTGTAAGGATCACATTATGGGCTTGAATAAGATATTGAAAAGCTTCGGGAAGTTTGTCCTCTGAAAACATATCTTCAAAAGATGACTTCTCATATTCTAATACATCTAATCCCGCACCAAGGACTTTTCCTAATTGTAATGCGGCAACCAAATCTTGGGTTACCACCGATTTTCCTCTGGCAGTATTAAGAAACCAAAAAGGGTTCTTAAAAGCATTTATGAACTCGGCATTAATCATTCCTACGGTTAGCGGTGTTTGAGGAACATGTACACTAAGCACTTCTGTTCTTTGTTGAAACTCCATGATACCAACCTGTCTGGCGTTATCATCGCCCACACCACCTAAAATATCAAAACAGATGACTTCAACATTAAAACCTTGTAGTTTTTTGGCAAATGCCTTACCCATATTTCCGTAACCCAAAATGCCTACGGTTTTGCCGTCCAATTCTATTCCCCGATTTCCTTCACGATCCCAACGGCCTTGTCGCACTTCATGATCGGCTTTGTTTAACTTATTAAAAAGAGAAAGGAGCATGCCTAGGGTGTGCTCGGCTACGGCATTGCTATTGCCTTCTGGCGCAGCAGCTAAATAAACACCCTTTTGTTTGGCATAAGCCACATCAATGTTTTCTAATCCGGCGCCAACTCGTGCTATGAATTTTAAATTAGTGGCTTTGTCTAAAAATGTCGAATCAATAGAAAACCGACTTCGTAGCACAATACCATTATACGCATGTATTTTAGCTTCAATTTCTGTTTTAGACGAGGTGTAATCTTCGTCATTGGAAAACCCTAAAGCAGCAAATTGTGTAATTAGTAAAGGATGATTGGTGTCTATGTGGAGGACTTTCATCTGTTTATAGTTGTTTTTATGGAGTTGTGCTTTAAAGTGTTCAGTACAGGAAAAAATTGGCTCATAAGCACTTAAGCATATCTTAAATGGTTTAAATTTAGGTATTTGAAAACCTTTGGTTGGTAAAAAAGGGGATTTTTCACTTTGGAACGCAAAAATAACTAAAGAAAATGATTACCGAAATCATTGCGTAAATAATACTCGGAGCAATCCTATGCCACATTAAAAAAGCCTTCGCATTATTTTTCCATACCCGGCTGTACGCCCATGCCCATGCCCTTGCGAACGGGAATGGTAAGGAAAGGAACGCATTGGCGCATTTCAATTTTGATTATCGCGTAAATGTATAGAAAGTAGATTTCTAACTGTACATTAAAAATACTTTTTCTTGAGCCAAAAGGCGACACGCACCAATATAATAAGCGCAGGCACTTCTACCAAAGGGCCTATGACACCGGTGAATGCCTGACCGGAATTGAGACCAAATACCGCAATAGCCACGGCAATAGCCAGTTCAAAGTTGTTTCCGGCTGCCGTAAAGGCCACCGCTGTCGTTTTATCGTACGACGCGCCCATTGCCTTGGTCATAAAAAAACCAATAATGAACATCAACGTAAAATAAATAAGTAAGGGTATGGCTATGCGTAGCACATCCAAAGGTATTTCAACAATAAGTGCTCCTTTTAGTGAAAACATGACTACAATGGTAAAAAGTAGCGCAATAAGGGTTACAGGAGCTATGGTCGGAATAAAGGTATGAGTGTACCACACTTCTCCTTTGTGCTTTACCAGAACAAATCGGCTCAAAATACCCATTACAAAAGGAAGGCCTAAATACAAAGCCACACTTTCTGCAATGGTGCTAATTTCAATATTTACTATAGCTCCTTTAAACCCAAAATAGGGAGGAAGTACGGTAATAAATAACCAGGCATAAAAACTATAGGCAAATACCTGGAAAATACTGTTAAGCGCTACTAACCCGGCACCGTATTCACTGCTTCCCTCTGCCAAATCGTTCCAGACCAAAACCATGGCAATGCATCGTGCCAAACCAATAAGAATGAGCCCTACCATATATTCGGGATATTCCTGCAAAAAGGTTATCGCCAAAAAAAACATCAAAACTGGTCCTATAATCCAATTGAGTATAAGGGAAATGGAAAGTACTTTCACATTTTTGAAGACCTTGGGAAGCAGGGCATAGTTTGCCTTTGCTAGCGGGGGGTACATCATTAAAATAAGGCCTATGGCTATAGGGATATTGGTAGTACCACTACTGAAGCCATCAACGATTTGCGGAAACTTGGGCATAAAATAGCCTAGTGATACCCCAAAACCCATGGCTAAAAATATCCAAAGGGTAAGATAACGGTCTAAAAAGCTGAGTTTCTTTTTTGCGGTCATATCAGGCTTTTATTTGAGAATACACATAAAATAATCCCGAGGCTATTTGCAGGCTTCTTTCCCTATATTTCTCCTCTTGTTGGGGGGTTTGGTCAAAAGATTTTGGGTCTTCAAAAGGTAAGGAAAAACGTTTTTCTGCACCGGGAATAAAAGGGCATCCTACGTCTGCTTGCGAACAGGTCATAATAGCCGCAAATTCGGAAACGGGATTAAACGGATCGTCATAGGTTTTAGAAAAACCAATAATAGGATGGGCGTTGGCAGTGTACTTTATGCTGTATATAGGGTTTGTGCCTTCGGCAATGCTGTGAATTTTATAACCGGCATCTTCCAATGTTTTTGCAGCCATTGGAAACAATGCGGTGGCCTCGGTTCCTCCAGAATAACAAAATACATTTTTGATGTTGAAATGATAGGCCAATGCCTGAGCCCATACCTGCGAAAGATGGCTCCGTCTTGAATTGTGAGTGCAAATAAAATTGAGTAGAATCGCTTTTTGAAGGGTAACTTTTTCCTGAATGTAATCCGTTAAGGGTTGAAGCATTCTTTTGCGCTCGTCTGAAATTTGGCTGGTATCTAGACGAAGTAGTGTATTTTCTAGGGCGGGAAATAGCATAATTATGAGATATTATATGTTGAATAGGAAAATAACGGTTAACAGCAACCGGAATTTGGCGTACAGCCTGAGGCTGTCGTTTGCAAATTGGCCAGTTTTAGTTTTGGTTTTTCTTGTGCAATACCGCATTGGTTTTTGGCCAAACAATCCGTATGCTTATGAACTAACAAAAAGTGAGCACCATCAAAATGCAACCCATATTTTTGAATGGTTTCGCCTTGATATTCCACTTCAATTTCCAAATCATCAAGGGGTAAAACACGTTCAGAAAGTTCTATAATAGCTTGTAGTTTTTCAGGATGTAATCTGTGGTCGTAATCATTGGCACTCCAAAGCTGAAAATTAACAACCTCTTCATGCCTAACAGTGCCTCCACAATCTATAAAATGCTTGGTTATTTTACCAATTTCGGTGACATGGAAATGATCCGGGACTAGTTCGCCATTGGGCAATTTAAAACGTATGCCGTCCAGTTTGGTTAATTGATTTTTTACTTCAGATAGTTTCATTAGTTGTTTTTTTGGTCAATTTAAGTGTTCTATGTAATGGAGAATAATTAGCAGCAATTGGTATTATCGGAGATATCCTGATCTAAAAAGGAAGACATAAGACCTTTCATTGATGTCCATTTCTCCGGATTGATGCAGTAGCACACGCTGGTACCCTCCACAGTTCCTTGTATCAACCCTAGCTGTTTTAACTCTTTTAAATGCTGCGATATGGTAGGTTGTGCCAGTCCAATTTCGTTCACTAAGTCCCCACATATACAGCCTTTAATTTTAAACAAATGTTGTAGGATGGCCACACGCGCCGGATGCCCTAAGGCCTTGGCAAAGGAGGAAATAGTGTTTTGTTCTTTACTAAAAAGATCTGCTTTCGTAATACCCATTTTGTTTTATTATATAATTGCAATATTACGATGAATAACCTACATGAACTAATTTTTTTTAAAAAAATGAAATTCTTTAAAGTAAAGTCTCCACATCGCTACCAAAATTCCGCAAGCCGTAAAAAGACATAAAACAGGAATGGACTAGGAGTGATTTCTAAAAATGACGTACTTTAGAGGCTTAAAACGATAGCTTATCCGATAGTTTAACTGGAATTTAAATGAATAACATTATGAAAAAGTATGTTTCCTTTATTGTGTTAAGTGTTTTTGTAGGGGCAATGCTCAACGCCCAAGAGTTAAGAGGGTTAGATAAAAGTCCTATGGACATGGCCTATTTCCCTGATGATTATGCGCATGACCGTCGTTTTGCACCCGAAAAATTGACCCTAAACGAAGCCTATATTAGGGTTATTTACAGCAGGCCTGCCAAGAAGGATAGAACCGTGTTTGGTGAGTTGGTGCCTTATGACAAAGTTTGGCGTACCGGAGCCAATGAGGCTCCGGAAATTAAATTTTATAAAGATATTACGTTGAACGGCAAGAAAGTAAAAGCCGGTAGTTATGCGCTTCTCAGTATCCCTAACAAAGACAGTTGGACGATTATTTTAAGTAAAGACGTAGATCAATGGGGTCATTATAGCTATGATGAAAACAAAGATGTGATACGCGTTAAAGCAACCGTAAGTCGGCTTACGAGTCCTGTAGAAGATTTTACCATACAGTTTTACGGAGAAAAGGGTGCCAAAGCGGGTGAGATGTGGCTGGCATGGGATGAAACCTTGGTGACGTTACCATTTAGTTTTTAGAAAGAACAGGATCCTTCTACCCCAACATGGATTCCTAATTTTGGGATATATTATGTATGCTGAATAGCTGGTTTTATAATTTTTTAACCTATTAAATCTATGGATTTTATATTTTTGATAAAATAAAAAATAACACCATATGTCGTCCAATTTCCGAATTACGTTAGCGGCACCTGAAGCGGTTGCCCAAATTGAAAAATCAGCACCACAGACCCTCAAAAATCACTTTGAACTTATAAAGGAGGGCTTAACATTTATCCCTGGGGTACCTAGAGAAGCTGTTTTTGGCGCCGTAACCCTTAGGGCATTAGCCTTGAAACCAGACATTTTTACGTCGTGGTTCTTAACAGAATATCATTCTGTAAAACAAGGGGAAATAGACACCAAAACAAAAGAGCTCTTGGCCTTTATAATTTCTAAAGAAAATGAGGGCAATGAATGTGCAGCATGCGCTCCCTATCATGAAGCAGCTGCACGCTTTGAAGGCGCTACTCCCGAGGAGACCTTGGCAGCCCATGATTTTGCTTCTTCCGCCCATCTTTTGCCACAAACAACCCGCACACTCATCGAATTCGGATTAAAAGCGGCGTTTCGTCCTAAAGAAATTACAGATCAAGACGTCAGTAACGTAAAGTCGCACGGCATTTCAGACAAAGGACTCATCGAACTGGCTTCTACAGCCTTAATCGCCTATAACTTATCGGCATTAAACCAAATATTCAATTTAAAGGAAGGCGAGGGGTAAGACCATACATTGGTGATTTTTAAATTACGGTGCTTTACGAAAGAAACTATCAAAAGGTAAGGCTTAGTCCGAATGTAGTGGCTCAAAGCATGTAGTCGTATTCAAAAACTTGTCAACCGCAAGGCTTGATATGACCGAAAAATTAACTTTAGTTTTTAAGAAGACTACAGAAACCGAACCCAATAAAAACGTAGCAAGGACTGTAGTTCACGTTGTCTTAAGAAAACAAGATAACCAAGGCACCAATGGCAGTAAGCACTAAGATCATTTTTCGATAAAATTGCTCCTTAATAATTTTCACCAAACGCACACCTAGAAATAAACCGAGACAGGTTCCCGGTAAGAGTTTTGCATTAATAAGTAAGGTTTCTGTACTTATGGTATCCCAAACAAAAATATGAAAGGGCAGTTTAAACACATTCACAATAAGAAATAGCCAAGCGGCCGTACCTATAAACTGGTTTTTGGGCAGTCTCATGGCCAAAAAGTAGATATTGGCAAATGCACCTGCCAAATTTCCTACCATGGTGGTTATTCCAGCCATAATCCCCACAAATCCGGCAAAAGCCCAATGCGTGGGTATCGATATGGATTTTCGTTGATCCCAAAAAAACATTATACCAACACTGATCAGAATAATTACAGACATCAATAATTTAAAAGTACTAGCTGTTAGGTCTTTGCCTACCAAGACACCAACAAGAACCCCCAGGAGCATCCAGGGTAAAAACTTAAAAATATAGTTCCACTGTGCATGTCGATTATAGTATACCACGGCAAAAATATCACCAAAAATCAGCAAAGGAACAATGAGTCCCGTAGATGCCTTAGAGCCAAATACCAAAGCCATTAGGGTTACAATAATTATGGCAATACCCTTAATTCCCGATTTGGAAATACCTAAAACTATGGCTGCAATAAAGGCTAAAACCCATGAAATGGGGGATATGTCGAAGCTGGAATATAAAAGCATGTACGGTTTTTAGGAACCAAAAGTCAAAAGTATCCTAAAAAATAATATCTTTATCCAACAACCCAAACCAAATTATGCAACTCAGTTCCCTAGATTACAGTTTTATTATTGTCTTTTTCAGCATTGTCCTTTTTATAGGAGTTTATGTTTCCAAAAAATCCGGTCAAAGTTCTTCGGAGTTTTTCTTATCCGGGCGAACCATGCCTTGGTGGTTATTAGGACTTTCTATGGTAGCTACCACCTTTTCTACAGATACGCCCAATTTGGTTACAGACATTGTACGAACCAATGGCGTTTCGGGCAACTGGGTTTGGTGGGCTTTTTTAATTACCGGGTTGCTTACCGTATTTGTATATGCCAAACTTTGGCGGAAATCGAATGTAAATACCGATCTGGAATTTTATGAATTGCGCTACGGGGGCAAGCCGGCTAGTTTTCTAAGAAAGTTTAGAGCGGTGTATTTGGGAGTCATATTTAACGTCATTACCATGTCGGCGGTTACGCTGGCAGCCATCAAAATAGGAGGTATTATGTTAGGCCTGGAGCCATGGGTTACTGTGGTTAGTGCAGGATTAATCACCGTTACTTTTAGTGCACTAGGGGGATTTAAAGGCGTAGTTTATACCGATTTTTTACTGTTTTTTGTAGCAATGAGCGGTGCTATTGGTGCCGCCTATTATTTAGTAAATCTTCCTGAAGTGGGAGGAATTCAGGCACTCATGGCTCATGAATCGGTAGCTTCAAAGCTACATATAGTACCGGATTTCAGCGACAAAAAGGCCTTAATTACCTTGTTTATAATTCCGATAGCCGTGCAGTGGTGGAGTTCCTGGTACCCTGGTGCAGAACCGGGCGGTGGGGGCTATATTGCCCAGCGCATGCTGGCGGCCAAGAATGAAAATCACGCTATTGGAGCCACCTTCTTTTTTAATATCATGCATTACGCCCTAAGGCCATGGCCGTGGATTTTGGTGGCACTGGCATCCTTGGTGGTATATCCTGATATTGCCAGCATTCATGAGGCCTTTCCAAATGTTGCTGCTGATAAATTAGGACATGATTTGGCATACTCGGCTATGCTCACCAAACTGCCTAGCGGATTATTGGGTGTGGTATTGGCATCCTTAATAGCGGCATACATGAGTACCATATCTACCCAACTCAATTGGGGATCCTCCTATATTGTGTACGATTTTTACAAACAACAAATAAACCCAAATGCCTCAGAAAAACGTTTAGTAGCTGTAGGTCGCTTATCTACAGTAGTGCTCATGGTTTTTAGTGCAATTTTGGCCTTATTGCTTCAGAATGCCTTACAACTGTTTGAAGTGCTTTTGGTTTTTGGAGCTGGAACAGGTCTAATATTTATCTTAAGATGGTTTTGGTGGCGTATTAATGCATGGAGCGAGATTACGGCCATGTTTGCCTCTGGCATCATATCTATTGTATTAAAATTGACGGCTGTAGGGCCATTTTTGTTCGCTTCAGAAACAGGGCTCTTTCCGGACTGGTTCGAATATATTTTTGTGGTGTTGCTCACTACCATTATATGGTTAGCAGCTACGTTTTTATCACCGCCGGAATCGACTTCCGTATTGCGACACTTTTATAAAAAAATACAACCCGGAGGACCCGGCTGGCAGAAGGTGGTACAAGAAGCCAAAGACGATAATGAGGTCATAGTGAATACCAAGGAAAAGTGGAGTGTGCCCGCCGGTCTTACTGCAATGATCACAGGATGTGTTTTAATTTACAGCTGTATGTTTGCCACAGGATACTGGATTTACGGCAAAACTAGTAACGCCTTAATCTTAACCATAGTGGCTATTATTTCTGGCTTTTTACTGGCCAAAATGTGGAATAAAATGAAGAACGTAATTTTATAAATACGTCGTGAAAAACAGAATTCAGTCTGTCGATATTTTTAGAGGGCTTACCATTGTCTTAATGATTTTGGTAAATACTCCGGGAACCTGGGGGCACGTTTACGCGCCTTTATTGCATGCCGAGTGGCACGGGTATACGCCAACCGATTTGGTGTTTCCTTTCTTTCTATTTATTGTCGGCACCTCTATTGTGTTTTCGTACCATAATAGGGCAACAACCTCCAATACGTATAAAAAAATAACGATCCGCAGTCTAAAGCTTATTGGTTTGGGGCTTTTTTTGGGTGCTTTCACGCTTACTTTTCCATTTATCAAGGATTTTGAAACCATTCGTTTTCCGGGCGTATTACAGCGCATTGGGGTAGTTTTCTTTTTTGCAGCCATCCTTTTTATCAATTTTAATTGGAAAGCATTAATAGGCATTTGTGTGTTTCTTTTGATGGGTTATTGGATATGGATGGGCTTTATCCCAATACATGGGGTAGCACCTACTTTTGACAGGGCACCAAACAACTGGGCCAATTTCATTGATGTAGCGGTCTTTGGTACCCACAATTATAAGGCCGATTATGATCCGGAAGGACTGCTTAGTACCTTGCCGTCTATAGCTACGGCCTTACTGGGAGTTTTTACGGGATTGCTACTTATTGCCAAGCGCAATCGTAAAGAATTAATTATGTTAGGACTTGGCATAGGGATGTTGGTATTGGGGTACGTATGGAACATGGTTTTCCCAATTAACAAAGCGCTTTGGACTAGTAGTTTTGTATTGGTTACTGCCGGTTGGGCAAATATTTGCTTAGCGTTGATTTACTATGTGTCCGATGTAAAAGGGATTCAGTTTGGAAGTATTTTTAAGCATGCAGGAGCCAATGCGATTACGGTCTATTTCCTGTCTAGTTTTGTTTCTAAAATATTCGGAATGATACGGGTGGACGACAGTTCCCTGCACGGATGGCTTTTTGAAACCTTTTATGTGCATGATGCTATCTCCATGAAATTATCTTCGTTATTGTACGGATTAACTGTAGTAAGTTTTTACGTGCTGCTTGCGTATGTGATGTACAAAAGGAGGATTTTTATTAAGGTGTAATCTTGATTTGTCGAAGGTCGAAAGTTCAGATTTTTTTTGAGTTTGTACTTGAATTTAACTCAAAGTAAACGTCCCTCCTTGGGAGGGATTGAGGGAGGTCTTTAAGAAAGTCAAAAGTCTGTACGGCTCTGATTCCCACCATCGGACAATGAAAAACGAACAACTGGCAACTGACAACCATCAACTTAAAAAAGTTTCTTGTTTCAGGTTTAATTTTTTTCATGAAGTTATAAACGAACTATAAAGTAGAAAGTTCAGATTTTTTTTGAGTTTGTACTTGAATTTAACTCAAAGTAAACGTCCCTCCTTGGGAGGGATTGAGGGA
>NZ_JAYEEQ010000005.1:194934-210280 GCF_034651555.1 Aurantibrevibacter litoralis
GTCAAAAGTCTGTACGGCTCTGATTCCCACCATCGGACAATGAAAAACGAACAACTGGCAACTGACAACCATCAACTAGTATGAAGGGTTTTGAGGTTTAACTTAAACCTGAGTATAACTCAAAACCTCGGTTTCCTAATTCCTTCCTGTTGCATTTTAACTTGTATATGATTCAGCAACTCGAAGGACTGCTATTTACTAAATACTTCCTACTAATTACTCCCCATTATTCATCCCCATCAACTTAGCCACATACTTTCCAACAACATCAAATTCCAGATTTACCAAAGAACCCACTGTATAGGAACTAAACCGCGTATGTTCGTAGGTGTAAGGAATAATGGCAACGCTAAACGTATAGATGCCTGAGTCAATAACCGTAAGGCTCACCCCGTCCACCGTAATAGATCCCTTTTCTATCGTAGTATTGTTTTGTGTCCTATTGTATTCAAAGCTAAAAATCCAACTCCCATCTTTTTCTTTAATAGAAGTACAATTTCCGGTTTGGTCCACATGCCCTTGAACCAAATGCCCATCTAAGCGCGCACCTAAAATCATAGCTCGCTCCAAATTCACATAATCGCCCACTTTAAGGGTGTTCAAATTGGTTTTTTGTAAGGTTTCATCAATCGCTGTCACAGTATACGTATTGTCTGTAATCGCAATTACGGTTAAGCAAACCCCATTGTGGGCAACACTTTGATCAATTTTAAGTTCTGCGGCCAAAGGCGTGGAAAGGGTTACGTGAAGGTTGCCGCCTTCAGGTTCTATTAGGATTACTTTGGCTAAAGTTTCAATAATTCCCGTAAACATGTATCGTTTAAATTAAGTAGTTTTGTAGTGCGGTAAATTTAGGAATATAAGGTAAGGTGACCATGCAGGAAAGTGGAAAAATAAAATTAGGAATATCTATTGGGGATCTTAATGGTATTGGGTGCGAAGTAGCACTAAAAACTTTTGAAGACGAAAGAATGCTCGATTTTTGCACGCCTATTGTCTTTGCTTCAAATAAAGTTATTTCCTTTCAAAAGAATCACTTACAATTAGGGATAAATTTTAATGGCATCCAAGAAGTATCTAAGGCGATTGACGGAAAGCTGAATGTAATGAATATATGGCGCGAAACACCTGTAATAGCTTTTGGCAAAGCAACAGACGAAAGCGGCAAGAAAGCGATTGAATCCTTAAAGACCGCCGTTCAGGCCTTGAAAAGCGGAGAAATAGATGTGTTGGTTACGGCGCCTATTAATAAGAACAATATACAGGCAGAAGATTTTAAATTTCCGGGACATACGGATTATTTAGCGCAAGAGCTAGGGGGAGAGAGTCTTATGTTTATGGTTAATGACACGCTTCGTGTGGGCTTGCTTACAGATCATTTGGCCGTAAAAGATGTAGCCGCGGCCATAACGCCGGCATTGGTAAAGCGCAAACTAGGCATTATGGAAAAATCCTTGAAAATGGATTTTGGAATCGGAAAGCCTAAAATTGCATTGCTAGGTATTAATCCACATAGCGGAGATAATGGTACTATAGGAAAGGAAGATGATGAGGTACTAAAACCGGTTATAAAGGAATTGTCTGATGCTGGCCATTTGGTTTTTGGCCCCTATGCGGCAGACAGTTTTTTCGGCACAGATAATTATAAGAAATTTGATGCCATTTTGGCTGCGTACCACGATCAGGGATTAATACCTTTCAAAACCCTTTCTTTTGGCAAAGGCATTAATTTCACGGCTGGCTTAAGCCATGTGCGTACCTCTCCAGATCACGGCACGGCGTATGAAATTGCGGGTAAGGGTAATGCCGACCATAATTCGTTTAAGGAAGCCGTTTTTGCAGCCCTACATATTTTTAAAAATAGGAAAGAATACCAGGAACTCACCGAACACCCTTTGCAAAAGCATAAACTAAAGAAAGATCATAAATATCAATAACATTATCCAAGGGTATACATGCACCTTAAAAAATAAGCATTTATTTATATTTAAAGTGTTGGGGATTTATAAAATAATAATATCTTTGCACCCGCCTTTAACCTAGGTAAGGTGCTTTAAACCTACTGTAATGAATTTACACAAGGAGTTTGTTATTCCTTTTTCAGGACTAAAACAAGGAAAGCATCATTTTAAGTACACCATAGACAATACGTTCTTTGAATCTTTTGGATACAATGAGTTTAATGAAGCAGAGGTACGTCTTGAGATTACGGTAGATAAAATGAGCACCATGCTAGAGGTGCACTTTTCAGGACAAGGGTTTGTAAATGTAGATTGTGATGTAACCAGTGAACCTTTCAATCAGAAACTAAAGGCAGATTTAAATCTCGTGGTAAAATTTGGTGAGGAATACAATGATGAGAACGATGAAATTCTTATTTTGCCTCACGGCGAGCATCAATTTAATATTTCGCAATATGTTTATGAAATGATTGTACTTGCAGTGCCTCAAAAAAGAGTACACCCCGGTGTGCTAGACGGCACCTTGCAATCGGAAACATTAGCGAAACTTGAAGAATTGCAACCAAAAGAAACAAAAAACAGCATAACAGATATAGACCCCAGATGGGACGAATTAAAGAAATTAATAACGGATAAATAAGGTTTACAATGGCACATCCAAAGAGAAAAGTTTCCAAGACCAGAAGAGATAAAAGAAGAACCCACTATAAGGCTGTAGCACCTACTATTGCAAAAGACCCAACTACAGGAGAAATGCATGTGTACCACAGAGCGCATTGGTTTGAAGGTAAATTGTATTATCGTGGCCAAGTCCTCATCGACAAGACCGAAGAAACAGCCGCCTAAAAGGGCATTAAATTAGATTTAGAAAACTCTCTCCGTGTTAAGGTGAGGGTTTTTTTTGTTTGCTATGGTTTTATGGTCTAATCAATCTGCTTCAAAAAAAAGCGAAATGTTTTTGCAAGTGTTGGGCATGGTTACGGCAAAGGGCTGTGATAAAACTAAATAATTGTATAAAAACACAGGATACTATCAACTTTCACTTGAAAATCCCCGAAAAATCATTAAATTTCAATAATTTTGAACTCTTTTTGAGTTTTTAGGGCATAATAGGATAAATATGGGTAAAGTTACGGCTGCAATTACCGCTGTGGGAGGTTATGTCCCAAAATTTGTAATGACCAACCAAATGCTAGAAACCATGGTAGATACCAACGACGAGTGGATCACTACCAGAACAGGCATTAAAGAAAGAAGGATATTAAAAGACGAAGAAGGCGTAGGTACCTCCTATTTAGCCGTAAAGGCAGTTCAGGATTTACTTTCCAAATCTGATATAAACCCTAAAGAGATCGATCTTGTAATTGTGGCTACGGCGACACCGGATATGATGGTTGCTTCCACAGCGGCTTTTGTGGCCACGGAAATAGGGGCGGTAGATGCCTTTTCCTATGATTTGCAAGCCGCCTGTTCCAGTTTTTTGTTTGGCATGTCTACTGCAGCAAGTTATATAGAATCGGGTCGTTATAAGAAGGTGCTTTTGGTGGGAGCCGATAAGATGTCGTCCATAATTGATTATAAAGACCGCACAACGTGCATTATTTTTGGAGATGGAGCGGGTGCCGTTCTTTTTGAACCCAATCTACAAGGGTATGGTCTTAAGGACGAGTATCTTAGATCGGACAGTGTGGGGCGTAACTTTTTAAAAATGGACGCGGGAGGCTCCCTGTTGCCGGCATCAGAAGAAACCGTAAAAAACAGACAGCATTTTATACAACAGGACGGGAAGTCGGTGTTTAAATTTGCCGTCTCTAATATGGCAGATGCAGCTGCCAAGATCATGGAGCGCAATCAGTTACAAGATTCGGACGTGGCATTTTTAGTGCCGCATCAGGCAAACAAACGCATTATTGATGCCACCGCCGGAAGAATGGGTATAGACGACACTAAAGTTATGATCAATATTCAGAAGTACGGCAATACTACTTCAGCTACCTTGCCTCTTTTATTGCACGACTATGAAGCTCAGTTAAAGGAAGGCGATAATTTAGTATTTGCAGCTTTTGGAGGAGGATTTACCTGGGGATCCATTTACCTAAAATGGGCCTATTCATTAAAATAATAATACAACTAAACCAAGTTCTATGGACATTAAAGAAATTCAAAGCCTAATTAAGTTTGTAGCCAAGTCAGGAGCTAGTGAGGTAAAATTAGAAATGGAAGACATTAAAATTACCATTCGCACCGGCCCGGTAGGGTATGCCCCAGAAACTTCCTATGTGCAACAAATCCCTGTACAGACGGCACCGGTGTCTCAGCCCACCCAAACTGCTGAAGGAGCCGCTAAAGAAGTAGCCGATCAGAAGGCGGCGGAGGACGCCAAACTCCTTACCGTAAAATCGCCTATTATCGGTACTTTTTACAGAAAAGCAGGTCCGGACAAACCACCCTTCGTAGAAGTAGGCAGCGTTATCAATAAAGGCGATGTGCTTTGTGTTATAGAAGCCATGAAACTATTTAATGATATAGAATCTGAGGTTTCCGGTAAGATAGTTAAGATTTTAGTAGACGATTCATCGCCGGTAGAGTTCGATCAACCCTTGTTTTTGGTAGATCCTTCTTAATTAATTTTCAGGAAATTAGAAGAATACCTCTTACGAGAAGCCTTCTCATAAAAAACGGTAGGGTTTAAAATTTAAATTTCATAAGATGTTTAAGAAAATACTGATTGCCAACAGAGGGGAAATAGCACTTCGTATTATCAGAACGTGCAAAGAGATGGGCATAAAGACCGTCGCTGTATATTCTAAGGCCGATGAAGAGAGTTTGCACGTTCGTTTCGCAGATGAAGCCGTTTGTATAGGTCCCCCTCCGAGCAGTGAATCCTATTTAAAAATTTCCAATATAATTGCCGCGGCCGAAATTACAAATGCAGACGCCATACATCCGGGCTATGGGTTTTTGTCAGAAAATTCTAAATTCTCCCGCATCTGCGCCGAGCACCATATTAAATTTATTGGAGCCTCTGGCGATCAGATAGATAAAATGGGCGATAAGGCCACCGCCAAGGAAACGATGAAAAAAGCCGGAGTACCTACTATACCGGGCTCAGAAGGATTGCTAAAGTCGGTAGAAGACGCCAAAAAAATAGCAAAAAAAATAGGCTATCCTGTAATGATAAAAGCTACTGCCGGGGGTGGCGGAAAAGGGATGCGTGCGGTATGGAAAGAAGAAAATCTAGAGAAATTATTCGAAAGTGCCGTACAAGAAGCAAAAGCTGCTTTTGGTAATGGCGGTATGTATATGGAGAAATTAATAGAGGAACCAAGGCATATCGAAATACAAATTGTAGGCGATCAATACGGCAAGGCCTGTCACCTTTCGGAGCGCGATTGTTCTGTACAAAGACGGCATCAAAAATTAACCGAAGAAACCCCGTCGCCCTTTATGACCGATAAATTGAGAGCCGATATGGGCAAAGCGGCGGTAAAGGCAGCCGAATTTATAAGCTATGAGGGAGCGGGAACCATTGAGTTTTTAGTAGATAAGCATCGCAACTTCTACTTTATGGAAATGAATACCCGTATACAGGTAGAGCATCCCATTACAGAACAAGTTATCGATTATGATCTTATTCGGGAACAGATTTTAGTGGCAGGCGGCGTACCCATTTCCGGAAAAAATTACACCCCAAAACTACACTCTATAGAGTGCCGTATCAATGCAGAAGATCCTTATAACGATTTTAGGCCTTCTCCCGGAAAAATAACCACCTTGCATACCCCCGGAGGTCATGGCATTCGCTTAGACACGCATGTGTATAGCGGCTATACCATACCACCCAACTACGATTCCATGATTGCGAAGCTCATTACTACGGCGCAAACCCGGGAAGAAGCTATCAATAAAATGAAACGAGCCCTAGACGAGTTTGTCATAGAAGGTATTAAAACAACCATCCCTTTTCACAGACAACTTATGGATCATCCGGATTATCTCGCGGGCAATTACACCACTAAGTTTATGGAAGATTTTGTAATGCAACCACCTACAGCATAATTAGGTAAGGGTAAAATTCCAGTTCTTAGGGTTTTCTTTTGCCTTTGGGCAAAAGGCGGGCTATCCGCTATATCTTTCTTTTGCGAAGAAAGGATGCCGCTACTATCCCTAAAACAAGGATAAAATCAAATGACCACCAAAGGTTGGCGGTTTTAACCTAGTTCGGTACGGGCTTTAGCCTGCAGGGTAAAAGCCATTAGTGGTCAATCGCTGGGATTCCATAGACTACGAACTATTCCTCATGCACTACGAAAAATCGAAATGTGGTAGGGGATTTTTTGGGCATTAACCCGGCGGCAAACTAACCTAAATTCCTCAAGAGGCATACTAAATATCTTTATGTTTAAAATAGTTGGTATCCCTTTTGGGGTTGTTCTGTAACATCACTATGTGATTTTGCACGTTGTCTTGTAAAGTGTCTTTGCTTTTTGCCGATTTTTTTGCCGATAAGCTTTGCTTTAGGGCGCAGTTCAGGTATTCGTGCGGATTCTTTTCAGGAGAATAGGAAGGTAAAACGAAAAGAGCCATTTTATCTTTGTTTTCTTCTTCCCAAGATTTTACTGCGATGTGCGCTTATAGTATCTAAAATGAGATACACCTTAGGTGAACTTGATTTAATGATCTGTTGCATAAATTCTATAAATTTATCCGCATTCATGTTTTCAGAATAAATCATAAACTGCGCCTTTCCTTGATTGGTTATAGCAAATATCATACTAACAGAAAAACTTGTGAACATATTTTCTTGCCTTGATCCCGATTATCTCGGACCCTTCTCCTTTCTTTTTTCCTTACTTAATCCGTTATATAGCTCGTTTACGAAATGCCAATCTTGACGATTCTGATAACGTACGAAAATCTGTTTTTCCACACGCAAATAGAATGAATAGTACCGTTCGCTATAAGCCTTAGTGTATTACTTAAAAAGGGTTTGGAACCGATGTCTAATTTTAAATAACGTCCTCTCTTTAAATGGGCAATTTGAGCACCACCTTAACGATCTTAAAAGCAAAATAGGGAACATTATAACGGTTACTTAGTAGACTTTTTGACGGTTTTTTAGTTTGCTTAAATTTTCCAATTTACCAAAGATGTAGGTTTTAACCCTTCTTTTTAAATAAAAAAACAACGCTTACTATAAACAATTCATCAATTTCGTAAAAAACACTGGGTTTTGTCGAATAAACTTACATTATAGTTATTTTTTGAGGCTTTTCGAAATAAATTTTTGTTAAAATGAACCTTTTTATTAACTGGTGGCTATATAATAATTTACATATTATAATTAACACTTAAATAATTGTATTTCCCAATTTTTGTATTAAAAATTAATATAATTTAACGGGAAAATTCTGAATTATGAACTTAAAAATGTATATACCTTTTATCCTACTTTTTGGGCAGCTGACCATGGCCCAAGATAAGTTGGCCTTTAGCTATGACACAGCGGGCAACCAGATACTGCGCAATAGAGTCTGCCTCACCTGTTTAAAGGCGGTCTTGCCCGATCTTCTGGATTCCGTGCCCATCGTGGACGAGGAAGCTACCTTGAAGGATTTTGGCACCTTCAGGATGATGGCCTTTCCCAATCCGGTAACGGACATGCTCCAAGTGGAATGGGACGAGCATCCCGATAAGAAACCGGTTAAGCTGCTATTGTTCACTTTAGAGGGACGAAAAGTCTCGGAGACACCTCTTTTCGGTGACCGCGGACTGGTTGAAGTGGAATTCAGCAGGCATCCGCCCGGAGGCTACCTTATGCTGGTGCTCTATGAAAATGGCACCAAGGAATCGTTCAAGATCATAAAAAACCGATAGTATATGAGGACAAGACTACTTTTGGCCCTGGCCTTTATGATGGCCATTATAGGCCATGCACAGACCAATTACGATATAATACCCTTAGAAGGGACGCCCATTACCGTTACGGAACGCAACGAGGATGCCCCCCAATTGGGAACACTGTCCCCCGAATCCGTGCTCATGAGCACCGCCACATCCGGTGCGGGAGGCAATGCGGCCATTACCGAGACGGCTGGTGAGCTCTCCGTTTCCCTTACGGGCGGTGCCACCTATAACGTGCCCATCAAGGTACCCCCCGGCATCAATGGGGTGGTGCCCACCATAGCCATTTCCTACAACAGCCAAGGGGGCAATGGTTTAGCTGGATTTGGCTGGAACATCTCCGGTGTCTCCGTCATCTCCCGGATCCCCGCCACTACATACCACGACAACAACATAGACCCTGTGGATTTTGACAACCAAGACCGTTTTGCCCTGGACGGGCAACGGCTACTGCTGCAATTGGGCACCTATGGCGCCAACGGGGCCGTTTACGGGACAGAGAATTTTTCCAACGTGAAAATCGTGTCCAACGGCGTTTCCACCTTTGGGGCCGCTTACGGCCCCCTGTCCTTTACCGTTACCTATCCGGACGGTTCCATAGCGACCTACGGCAACAGTACGGATAGCCGTTCCAGGACCGATTATGCCATCACCAAATGGCAGAACCCCCAAGGGGTCACAGTGGACTATACCTATACGACTGCCGATAACAGCCTGAGCATTGCCTCTATAAAATATGGGCACCTTAACACCGGCACCGCACCCAATACCATAAGTTTTGTGTACAAAACACGGTCAAGAGGAGAACAGTCCTTTGTAGGAGGGGTGGACTTTAGAAGAAAGAACCTTCTCTCTGAGATTCGTGTACTAACGGGCGCAACCGGATACCGTAACTATGTATTGGGACATAATGCAAATAGCTTGGGCTATGAGCGACTTGCCAGCGTTACGGAAAAGAGCGGGGACAACACCTTGAGCTTTACCCCCATTAATTTTACCTATTCGGATACTTCGCCAACACTGACCTCGGCACAGCTTACAACCAGTCTTTCCGTGGGCAACATAGAACATCGCAATGCCGAGGTGGTGCCGTTGGACTTCAATGCCGATGGGAAAATGGATTTTATAGTGTATCCCAAAACCCGGTCGGAACGGAACAAATTATGGATTTTTGAGGACCTTGCCTCGGGGGGCGCCAGTATAGGCAGTGAAATTCTGAACATCCCCGTATTTGAGACCGCCTTTCCGGTAAGTTACCTCAATTCCGTTGACCAATTGGACAAAGCCCAAGGTTTTGTGCTCCTTACCCATACCGGGAGCAATGAGGTGCGGTTTAAGGTGAACGGGCAAAGTAGCTATGCACCGGCGGCCCAATATTACGAAAAGGTTTGGAGCGCCCCATCATACAGCACCCAATACGACTGCTCGCAATTGCCAAGTATCACCCGGTTATCCATGAGGTATGCTTCGGGCGATTTTAATGGAGACGGGCTCACCGATGTCATAGGCATAACAAGGGGTGGTTACAGCTATTCTTCCTGCACTCCTTATGGCCCCGCAAATACGTGCATTTGCAGCTCGGGCACGGTGGCAGCACATTCAACCGCTTACTTCATCAATCTGGACCGAAGGATTTCCACTGGGTTCGCCAATATTGCAGGAGATCTTTCGGCAGAATTGAAAATTAACGACCAGTTATTGACCGCCGACGTAAATGGCGACGGCAAGACCGATTTCCTCCACGTCTCCGCGGGCAAGGTACAGGCCTATACCCTTACTTCCACCAACGGAATACAATTGCTATGGACCACCACGGATACCCGTATAAGGACCGATTACCCCATATTGCTGGGCGATTACAATGGCGATGGGAAGACCGATTTTATGACCCCTACCGCCTTGAACAGTGGCACCTTTGCACTTTTCAGCTCCATGGGCAGTGGTTTTGTAAAAAACGAAATCGCCTATCCCTTTCAGTTCAAACCATCCACCACGGCCACAAGTCCGGTGACCACCTATACCCTGGTCCCCACGGACATCAATGGCGATGGTCGTACGGACATGCTGGAATATAAGACCGTAACCAATAATGACGGCCTCAACGGGAGCCAAACGGTGAGCATGTACTACAATACCTTTTCCACTTTGGCCGCGGTTACCCCCGCCTTTTCCTATATCACGGCAACTACCAGGACCGGTAACCTGAACCATTTTCCCATCCCCGTTTTCCTTACCTCTGCGGACAGGGCCAACAACAATCTGGACTTTGCCACCATAAGCAACAACCGGGTGTTCTATTTTACTTTTGGCAAGGACAACCGGGAAGACATGCTGTTGAGGAACGTTTCCAACAACGGGGTCTCCCAGGCCATTTCCTATAGGGATCTGGATAGGGCCCCCGGGGTGGTTGGCGAAGATGGCATAAAGGTATATACCGAAAAATCGGGCCAGGTATATCCTTATATTGATATTTACAATGCACGGGGCACCAAGGTGGTCGTAGCGGTCAATCGGGCGGTAAGCGGCACCACCACCATAAAACAGGTGTTTTCCTATGAAGGGGCGGTGAGCCATGCAGACGGGCTGGGCTTTATGGGCTTCCAGGGGCTGGCCCGCAGCGAATGGAACACGGGCAACACGGACCGTATCTGGAACATCACCAAGCACAGCATTCCCCTTAGGGGCGCCGTGACCAGCGAATATACCGTTCCCTATACGGTGAATTTCAATGCCATCCCCTCGGACTACATCACCCAGACCGCTTATGCCTATGGCTCGTCCCTGGCGGCGAACAAGGTATTTAAGCTCTGGAACACCTCCAACGTAACCCAGAACCGTTTGCAGGGCGGCACCGCCATCTCCAAATCGTTCCTTTACGATGCCTATAACAACCCCACCAGGATCACCACCGATTTCTCTGGGCAGGGCAGCAGCGTGGTAAATATAACCTATGCCAACAATGGCGGGGCGCAGTATTATTTTGGCAGGCCCACCAACAAAACGGAGACCGTTACCATTGGGGGCAATGCCTTTAGCACGGAAGAACAGTACCTTTATACGGGCTATCTGTTGACCACCAAAAGCACCAAGGGCAATGGCACCCAATTCGATGCCGAGACCTACCTCTACGATGCCTTTGGCAATATTACCCGCAAGACCACTACCCCCTATGGCACGGACGGTTAATTTTGAGTACGACGCTTCCGGCAGGTACCTTACCAAGTCCATTGATGTGGAAGGCCTGGCCACCACCTACCTGTACAACACCGCCAGGGGCATGCTCACAAAGGAGACCAACCCCTATGGGCTCATTACCCAATATTTCTATGATGGTTGGGACCGCCTTGTTAAAGTTACCGATTACCTGAACAAGAACGCCAACACCACCTATACGGAAGCGGGCTTTGCTTATACGGTAACCGTTACGGCAGACAACGGCGGCAGCAAGATCACGGTCTATGACCCCTTGCAGCGGGTGGTGAAGGTTACCGAAAAGGACGTGCTGGGCCAACTGGTGGGCAAAAGTTTTGAGTATGACAAATTTGACCGTATCTATAGGGAGAGCGAGCCCTACATAGGGGCTTCCGCCACCCAATGGAACACCACCGAATACGATTTTTTTGGCCGGGTGAACAAACTTACCTCCTACACGGGCAAGGTAACCACCATTACCTACACCAACCTTTCCGTGGCCGTCAATGATGGCACCAAGACGGTAACCACCACCAAAAACGTCATGGGACAAGTGACCCAGGTCACGGACCCCGGGGGCACCATAAACTACACCTACTATGGTAACGGCACCATGAAGACCGCCGATTATGGTGGGGTGCTGCTCACTACCGAGCAGGACGGTTGGGGCCGCAAGACCAAGACCACGGACCCTGCTGCCGGCACCTACACCTATGAGTACAATGGCTTTGGCGAGCTTACCAAGGAGACCACCCCCAAGGGCAATACCGTCCATGTCTATAGTGCCTTGGGCAAATTGACCAAAAAAACGGTCTCCGAGGACCTTACCAACATGGTCATGGACTATACCTATGACCCCACCAGCAAGCTCTTGGCCAACATGGTGCTCACCACGGCGGGGAACAACAGTGCCTATGCCTATGTCTATGACGGTTACAAAAGGCCCACCACCGTAACGGAGACCACCCCTTACGCCCAATTCATAAAAAGATATGCCTATGACCTCTTTGGGCAGGTGGCCACGGAAGAGAACGAGGCCAGGCTGCTTTCACCCAACAAGACCAGCATAAAGAAGATAAAGAACACCTACCAGAACGGGGGGCTAAAGACCGTACAGGACAACACCACCAATGAGGTGCTTTGGAACGTGGCCGCCCTAAACGCCAGGGGGCAGGTAACCACCTCCACCATGGGCAACAACCTGCGCAAGAGCTATACCTACAACAGCACGGGCTACCTTACGGAGAGCAAAAGCGAAAAGAACGTGAACACCACTGCGGTAGAGTTGATGAAGCTCACCTTTAACTTCAATGCGCAGCGCGGTATTTTAAACAGCCGTACCAACAGCCTTTTTACTTGGACAGAGAACTTTACCTATGACAGCATGGACAGGCTCCTTACCTTTAACGACAACAGCGGCAACAAGAGCCATACCTATGATGTCCAAGGGCGTATTACCGCCAACAGTGCCACGGGCAGCTATGCCTATACCGGGAAGTCCTACCAATTGGCGAGCCTAACCTTAAACACTCCAGGGCAGGCTTTTTATGGCCCCACTACCCGCCAGGATATTACCTATACTTCCTTTAAAAGCCCTGTGGAAATTGTGGAGGCGGGCAAGGACAGGGTAAGTTTTGAGTACAATGGCTTTATGGGCCATGCCAATATGTTCTATGGGGGCTTACAGACCCTTAAGACAGACCGCCGTTACCGCAAGCACTACTCCCATGACGGCAGTATGGAGATTACCTATGACAAGACCACCCAAAAGGCCACCTTTGTGACCTACCTTGGCGGGGACGGCTACAGTG
Organism: Aurantibrevibacter litoralis; assembly: GCF_034651555.1. NCBI lineage: Bacteria > Pseudomonadati > Bacteroidota > Flavobacteriia > Flavobacteriales > Flavobacteriaceae > Aurantibrevibacter > Aurantibrevibacter litoralis. The sequence goes on from NZ_JAYEEQ010000005.1 coordinate 207,803, forward strand.
CCCCTGTAATTTGGCGGTCGGAGCAGACCACCACCACGGTACAGGACTACTATTTTCTGCACAGGGATTACTTGGGCAGTATTTTAATGATCTCCGATAAAAATGGGAACATCAGGGAGAAACGCCATTTTGACGCTTGGGGAAATATCGCTAAATTGACCGATGGAAACAATACGGTCTTAACAAGTTTTGCTTTGCTTGACCGGGGCTATACAGGTCACGAGCACCTTTTGAGCGTTGGTTTGGTGCATATGAATGGGCGGCTCTATGACCCTGTTTTGCACCGTTTCCTGATGCCGGACAACTACGTACAGGACCCCTACAACACCCAAAACTTTAACAGGTACGGGTATGTGCTGAACAACCCGTTGAAATATACGGACCCCAGTGGGGAGTTTTTCTGGTTTGCGGTAGGTATCGGGGCTTTGGTGGGTGCCATAAGCCAAGCTTTGAAACCCGGGGCCAACTTTGGCTCCATTCTTGGTGGGGCATTGATAGGTGCTGCTGCGGGAATGGTTGGTGCAGGGGTAGGTAACATGGTTGCCGGGGGTACGTTCTTTGGTAGCCAAGTGGCGACAACGTTGGGCTTTGGCAGTGGCTTTGTGGCAGGGTTTGCAGGTGGTTTTGCCGGGGGCTTTGTTGGAGGGGCAGGAAGCGCATGGCTCAATGGTGCCAGTTTTGGCGGCGGACTTGGTGCAGGGTTAAAGGCTGGTGCTATTGGAGGGGTTTCAGCAGGGTTGATAAACGGAATTTCGAGTGGAATAAGAGCAGGTAAAGCAGGTCTAGATTTTTGGTCTGGAGAAGGTACTTTTGATTCGCCTTTGGATAACTCTTTAAGTGGTTTAGGAGATGAAGTTGAGTATTCGAATGAATCTGCCAGAAATTTCTCGGATTCACATACGGAATTGAACCGTTTGTCTGGAAATGTGGATAATTTACGTGCTGATGGTACTTACCCTAATGGATATTCAGGTTCAAACGGTAGAATATTTAATAGTGATGGCCTTGAAGTCGCAGGAGTAACAAAAGTTAGAGCATCTGGATGGTTAGGGTTGGGGGCTAAAAAAATAGATGTTTACCTAGCTAAGATAGCTTTTCAAACAAGACCACAATTATATATGGTGTTGCATCATGAATATATGCACGCTTACTTTGCCTTAAAGGTCCCTGTATTTGGAACTATTGATCAGCATCGCTTAATCAATGATTGGCAAAATGATCAGTTGACTTCTTGGGGCTGGAAAATACCTCAAAATTATAGTCATTTACTTTCTAAAAGTTTATTTTCAACCATCCCATCTGTTCAATCAAATTCTTCCTTTGGCTATAATTTCTTTGGATTTAAAACTATTAACTATGTGCCGTAATGTAGTAAGATGTTTATTCTTTTTATTGGCTCTTTTTTCATGCTCTAAAAATCATAAGGTCAAAGGGATTGCATATAGCCGTGAGATTATAGTTGTGGAAAAGGCCATAACTTTTAATAAGGACTCCATTGTTCAATTGAGATATATTGGTTTTACTGACAAAATCAGTGACTTGTTCAGGAGTATGGATCGGGATACATTAATAAAAGCCGAACATAAAGATTTATGCTTCATCATAGGAGAAAGAAGAGTGTTTGATTCCAGATTACTTCTTTTTTCGAACACCGATATTTCGGAGGGTTACCTTTTGTTTTTGAATAAAAATACTCCGACTTATAAATTAAAAGTCTATCAAAATCATATAGATAGTGGATCAATACTCGAAGCTTTTTTTTATAAAAATTTCATTCTTTTAAAACAAACGGTTAACCCTGATTTTGATTTTGTCGTAGAAGGAATTAAAAGTAACAATATTATGATTTCATTTGTTATTATTGAAATTAAAAAGAGTGGTGAATTAAAAGTATTGGGCGAAGCGGATGCGTTACAATTTTATAAAAGAAATAATTTAAAATTCCTTTGAAATAACCCCGGCTGGCGCGAGTATCTTTCTGCTCGTGCCCTCAGGAATAAGGGCAAACAAGCTGTTTATTGACGGTTAAAGTTCTTTGAAACAACGATGACCACTTCCGCCATAGGCGGATTTGGGTGCTACCTACATTGGCGGGGACGGCTACAGTGCCCCGGTGGTATGGCGCTCCGAGCAGGCCACCACCACTTTGGAGGATTATTACTTTCTGCACAGGGATTACTTGGGCAGTATTTTAATGATCTCCGATAAAAATGGGAACATAAGGGAGAAACGCCATTTTGACGCCTGGGGAAATATCGCTAAATTGACCGATGGGAATAATACGGTCTTAACCAGTTTTGCTTTGCTTGATCGTGGCTATACAGGTCACGAACATTTATTAAGTGTTGGTCTGGTACACATGAATGGGCGTTTGTACGATCCTGTTCTGCACAGGTTTCTAATGCCGGACAACTACGTACAGGACCCCTACAACACCCAAAACTTTAACAGGTACGGGTATGTGCTGAACAATCCGTT
>NZ_JAYEEQ010000006.1:0-24627 GCF_034651555.1 Aurantibrevibacter litoralis
TATAGAAAACACCGTGCCATATCCGTGCCCTGGGCAACTGCATCTGAAGTTCAATTAAAAAAACGGGGGATGGCTAAATAAATCAAAACCATTTCCGATTAGGTATGTTGTTATTGAGCCACCCATATTCAATCGACAAAAAGTGTCCTTCATTACTTCTGGGAACCACCGAAAAGCATGAAAAATATGCCCTTCAATCTAAAGATTCCCCGACCCTAGGGTCGGGGTTTCCTATTTACCTCTCCTTTGGAGCGATCGGAACTGTCTTTTTGCAGTTCCGGGTGAGGTGAAATACAAAATTTCGGATTTTGGCCCAAAGGCCAAAATGAAACTTGCGAAATACCCCTATGGCTTGCCTCGGGGATAGTCAGTTTCAAGAAATTTTTTATTTGAGCGGGAAACAAAAAAGTCTCTTAAAGAGACTTTTATAAATTGCTTTTTTTTGACTCTTTATGGGCTTGCGCAACAACTACCATTGTTGGCAATAGTTATTTTTCAATTGGCTTATCTACAATAACCCAATGAATTCAGCCAGACGGGCTAGTTTATTTTTGGGCATCGCTGCTAGGAGAACCCCTTTTTCTTTCGCCTAATTTCACCTCATTCCCTCCATAAAACAAGGTCATTTTCTTTAACACGTCTTTTAAAAAGGAAGACTTAGTAGTGCACTATTTCCTTTGGATCTTGAACGATCTCTGCCTTAAAAAGGGAACTAAAATGGCGCACCAGTTTCCGCTTTACCTCCACCAAATCTACCTGGGCAACACCTAATTCCACGTTCAAGGAAGTAACTGCCTTGCCCTTTATGCCACAGGGAATCATTAAATCAAAATAACCGAGATCTACATTCACATTCATAGCAAAACCATGCATGGTAACCCACCTGCTGGCTCGTACACCCATGGCGCATATTTTTCGTGCAAACGGCGTTCCCACATCCAACCAAACTCCAGTCTCTCCGGGAGACCGCTGCCCTTTAAGACCATAATCTGCCAAGGTTAAAATAACGGTTTCTTCTAAAAAGCGTAAATATTTATGGATATCTGTAAAAAAATTATCGAGGTCTAACAGCGGATACCCTACGATTTGCCCTGGTCCGTGATACGTAATATCCCCACCTCTATTCGTTTTAAAAAATTGTGCGCCTTTTTCATTCAACACAGCCTCATCGACCAACAAATTAGCAATATCACCACTTTTACCTATGGTGTATACGTGCGGATGTGCCACAAACAATAAATAATTTGGTGTTTCTAAGGTAATGGCCTCTCTTCTATTTCTTACTTTAATCGCCAACATTTCTTGAAAAAGCTGTTCCTGATAATCCCAGGCCTGCTTATAGTCCATTACCCCTAAATCTTTAAGTTGTACTTTTTTGTTCATGGTACAAAGATAAGGTTCCTGATGGGTAAAATGGTAGCCCCGTAGCCTTTTGACATAGCGATACCTAATCGGGTTTGTTTAAAATAACCAAGGCCGCAATAACGCCCGGCACCCAACCGCACAACGTAAGTAGAAATACAATAAAAATAGAACCGCAACCTTTCCCGATAACGGACAATGGCGGGAATATGATGGCCAAGACAACTCTCCAAAAACTCATAGTGTTCCTTTTTTAGGGGATAAAATCATATTTTTAAATTTATTTTGATAAAAAAAATAAAACTACGCTAAGATCGCCTGAACTCTAACCTAAATGGTAACGCCTCGCGCACTAAAAAATGGACGGAGAACCTACTTCTAAAACCCATTCTATTTTAGATATCAGACATTAAATAGCTGCATTTGTTACACAACTTACCCACAAAAATAAGGCATTACAAAATCATTAGAACCAAGATTGATAGATTTGCGAAGAGTAGCTATATTTGCAGGCTTAAAACCAAGGGTATGCAACTAACGGAGCAAGAGGTCATCAGAAGGGAAAAATTAACCAAATTGAGAGCATTGGGCATAAATCCATACCCGGCAGCATTATATCCTGTAGATGCCACTTCCAAAGACATAAAAGCTCATTTTGAGGAAGGAAAAAAGGTAACTATTGCCGGCAGATTGATGTCGCGAAGAATACAAGGTAAAGCTTCCTTTGCCGAGTTGCAAGACAGTGAAGGGCGCATACAAGTATATTTTAACCGTGATGAAATTTGCTCGGGTGAAGACAAAACACAATATAATGAGGTTTATAAAAAACTATTAGACATTGGCGATATCATTGGCGTTGAAGGGGTGCTGTTTACTACACAGGTTGGCGAAAAAACCGTATTGGTGAAGGGTTTTACATTGTTAAGTAAAGCACTCCGTCCCCTACCGCTTCCCAAAGTAGATACCGACGGTAAGATATATGATGAATTTAATGATCCGGAGCTCCGTTACAGACAACGTTATGTAGATTTAGTAGTAAATCCTGGGGTTAAGGAAACCTTTATTAAACGTACAAAAATTACCAATAGCATTCGCCAATTTTATAACGAACGGGGATATTTGGAAGTAGAAACCCCTATTTTACAACCCATACCAGGAGGTGCTGCAGCACGTCCCTTTTTAACACACCACAATGCGCTAAACATTCCTTTATATTTGCGAATTGCCAACGAATTATATCTAAAAAGATTAATAGTAGGCGGATTTGACGGGGTATACGAATTTTCAAAAGACTTCAGAAATGAAGGTATGGATCGTACACATAATCCGGAATTTACAGTGATGGAACTCTATGTAGCTTATAAAGACTATCATTGGATGATGGACACCACAGAGCAACTTTTGGAGAAAGTAGCTATCGATGCCAACGGCACCTCAAAAGTTACCGTGGGGAAAAACGAAATAGAATTTAAGGCTCCTTACGCAAGGGTTCCCATTCTGGAGGCTATAAAAACACATACGGGTTACGATGTTGCGGATATGTCTGAAAGTGAGCTTCGGGAAACGGCAAAAAAACTAGGCTTAGAAGTGGATGAACGCATGGGCGTAGGAAAACTAATAGATGAAATTTTTGGAGAGAAATGTGAGCACCATTATATACAACCTACCTTTATCATCGACTACCCTAAGGAAATGAGTCCCTTAACAAAAGAACATCGCTCTAATTCGGCCTTAACCGAACGCTTTGAACTAATGGTAAACGGCAAAGAATTGGCCAATGCGTATTCAGAGCTCAACGATCCCATAGAACAAAGAGCGCGTTTTGAAGAACAATTACGACTTTCTGAAAAAGGCGATGATGAAGCCATGTTTATAGATCAAGACTTTTTAAGAGCTCTAGAGTATGGTATGCCTCCTACCAGTGGTATTGGTATTGGGATAGATCGATTGGTAATGCTTCTAACCAATAACGCCTCCATTCAGGAAGTGCTCTTCTTTCCACAAATGAGACCCGAAAAAGCAGCTTTAGAACTTTCCGAAAATGAAAAAATTATTGTGGATCTCTTAAAACCCGAAAAACGACTTCCGTTAGTCCAATTAAAAGATTGTACAGGACTTAGCAACAAGGCTTGGGACAAAAGCTTAAAAAACTTAACCAAAATTGGATTGGTTACGGTGAGTAAAGAAGGTGAAGTCCTAGTTTGTACATTGCAAGATTAAAGCAGCCGAAGATCGTTTTTGCAAACGATCCGGAAACAAGCCTGCAAGGAATTACACCAAGCCTTCGAATTACGTTTGCACACCCGCCTAGCTGCGCATGCCGCAATGAATAGGATCGCTATGGGTAAGCGAACTTCAGCATTTTCAAATCTTCATTTTCGAGTAAAAGGTAACGCCTTTGCTTGGCAAAGGCGTTACGCTTGACTAACTCGCTAATTGAAAAATGAATTCTTTCTATTATAGACTTCATTCTTTTTAAATTGTTACAATAGATTCTTCTTTTTTGATGTTTTTTTGATCCGGCTTCATGGTAAAACGCTATTTCGTGGCGCAGGCAAAAAACGAAGTTCTCGACAAAAAGTAGATTAATCGGATCAACGAAAGTACTAAACTACACCCATGTAGTAGTTGATGCCGTTTCAAAGCAATTTGACAACATTTCCCTAAAAGCAACTAAAAATTGGTATACTTTAGAGATATGATTTAAAAAAAACAATGCCATGTCTTACAAACTAAAAAGTACATTATATTTCTTAGCCTTTGTTACCTCCTCCATCTTTTATATGTCATTTGATACTGCTGCTGGCACCCATGAAGGAAAAGAAATTGCAAAATCTAGTGTAGAAATTTTAGAGCAATCTGCTACTTTAACGCGATTGCTGGAATAATATAATCCCTATAAATCGTATAAAGCCCGGAAATATCCGGGCTTTTTTTGTTACATCCTTACGTTAAATTTATCCTAATCCTTTCCGCTTCATTAAACTTTATAAAACCTTCACAGTCCTAAGTACATAATCTTTAAAAAATAGAAATCATGAAAAACTTAGTTTTTACGCTGTTGTTCTTGGCCGCTATTTCTGCGGTAGGACAAGAAAACACCAGAGAAGGAAAATCGCATACCTCGAGCCATACAAAAATGACACCCGAACAAATGGCCATCTTGAGTACGAAGCAAATGACGCTAGCCTTAGAGCTGTCTAAAGAGCAACAAGGCAAAGTGGAAAAATTGAATTTAGAAAATGCAAAACTTCGGCAATCTAAAATGGAAGCCTACAAAACCAAAAAAGAATCCGGAGAAACGAAAAGACCCACATCGGAAGAACGTTTCGCAATGGCTAACAGCCGTTTAGATCATCAAATTGCTGTACAAGAGCAAATGAAACAGATTCTAAACAAAGATCAATTTGAAAAATGGAAAAGCATGAACCAAAGAAGCGGTAAGAAGCAAGGCCATCGCCATGGTTCTAGACATGATGGACGATATCCGAAAAGTAAACCCGGTAAAAGATAGTCTTCAGTGTCCACTACATTTTAGTAAAGCCATGTCTATGCGTGAAGCAAAGACATGGCTTTAATTTAGTTGATGCACAACACGTTCCAAAGCCGTTAGTGTAGCGTCAAGATCATCGTAAGACAAGGCATCATTTAAAAAATAGCTTTCGTATGCACTGGGCGGCAAATAGACTCCCTTAGCCAACATTCCATGGAAATAGGTTTTAAAATTTAGATTGTCGCCCAACTTTGCCGATTCAAAATCTACCACTTCTTCTGCTGTAAAATGAACCGAAATCATACTTCCAAAACGATTAATGGTATGTGCAATTTGTTGTTTTTGTAAAATTTCTGCCATCCCTTTATGCAGGTATTCGGTTTTGTCTGAAATACTTTTAAAAACACCTGGGTTCTCTTTTATGGCAGTTAGCATGGCTAGTCCAGCGCTCATGGCTAGTGGATTACCACTTAAAGTTCCCGCTTGGTACACCGGACCATCCGGAGCCAAATGTGCCATAATTTCTGCACGGGCAGCAAAAGCCCCCACGGGCAGACCTCCTCCTATAACCTTTCCAAAAGTGACTATATCTGCCGCAACACCTAAAACTTCCTGAGCACCGCCTTGAGCAAGACGGAAACCGGTCATTACCTCATCAAAAATCAATAAAATTTTTTCACGAGAACAAAGATCCCTTAGTCCCTTCATAAATTCTTCCTTTGGAATAATGCACCCCATATTGCCGGCGATAGGTTCTATAATAAGTGCTGCAATTTCTCCTTTATTGGCTTTCACCAAAGCTTCCACACTTTCCAAATTATTGTATTGTGCCAATAGGGTGTCTTTTGCAGTACCTTGAGTAACCCCCGGACTGTTTGGGCTTCCGAAGGTAACTGCGCCACTACCCGCTTGTATTAAAAAAGAATCGGAATGCCCGTGATAACATCCTGAAAATTTTATAATTTTTTCTTTGCCTGTAAATCCTCTGGCCAAACGTATGGCACTCATACAAGCTTCGGTGCCACTATTTACAAACCTAACCTTATCAATATTGGGTACCATGGAAACCACCAGTTCTGCAAGTTCGGTTTCTAGTGCGGTAGGAATCCCAAAAGAGGTGCCTTTTTTTGTAGCATGTATAACCGCTTCTACTACAGGGGCATACACATGCCCGAACAACAATGGTCCCCATGAAGAAATATAATCTATGAGTTTGTGTTCATCTTCGGTATACAAATAGGCGCCTTGGGCTTTTTGTACAAAAATGGGTGTACCCCCTACCGATTTAAAAGCTCGTACAGGTGAATTTACTCCGCCTGGAATCACCTTTTTGGCTGCCTCAAAAAGGGCACTGCTTCGCTGATATAACATTGCTGTTTATTTACTTTTAATGGTTTTAACGATAAGTTCTTGCCCAATGGAAAGCCCTGTATCTTTCATTTTATTCAATTTCATTAATTCCTCTACGGAGACATAATACCGCCTCGAGAGCGAATATAAGGTATCGCCCTTCTGCACCGTGTGTGTGGTAAAATCAAATTCTTTAGGTACTTTTTGTACTACAGTGCCTTTGGACAAAATATGCGCATCATAGCGATCTAACTTGTACTGTTCTATAAAAGAAATTAATTTTTGTGGATACCGTTTATCGGTGGCATAACCTGCCTTGCTGAGTCCTTTGGCCCACCCGTGGTAATCATCGCTCGCAAGGTCGAAAAGAAAAGCATAACGCGCACGCGAGGATAAAAATTCGCTATGATCTCTAAAGGAATACATAGGATGATTGTATTTGCGAAAGCACTCTCCCTTCTCATCATCGTCGTGATAATCAAAGTCTCCGTTCCATCCGGTGTGACATTTTATCCCAAAATGATTATTGGTACGCTGTACAAGATTGCTGCGTCCGGCACCACTTTCTAATATGCCTTGTGCTAAGGTAATACTAGCCGGGATACCATACGCTTTCATTTCAAACTGAGCAATTTCTGCAAAAGTTTCTATATACTCTTCTACAGAGGCAATAGGAAATTTTACAAATTTCCCTGTATCTACAGGCAATAGGTAATCCGAATCATGGGCTGTATTGCTTCCTTCGCTCGGCTTACTTTGAACTATCGTTTGGGTTGTGCTCGATTTCCTTTTGGCTGCTATTTTCTTTTTAGAGCCACAACCTGTACCTATAACGGCAACAAGAAACAAAAACGCCAATCTCCTAATCATACGTGTAATAATGGTAACTTTTTAGTTTTTAATACCTTATTTATACCCGCAACACCCTGTAAGCCACCGCTATGGATCGCTAGTATTTTGGCACCGCTTGGAAAACGTTTCTTTTTTATAAGGTCTACAATGCCATACATCATTTTACCGGTATAAATTGGTTCTAACGGGATTCCCGTTCCTTCCCTAAAAGAATTTATAAAAGCAATTAATTCCTGCGAAACTTTGGCATAACCTCCAAAATGATACTTGGTCTGTAAACTCCAATTCTTCTTTACCGCAAAATTACAAATATCTTTTTGCAAAAAATCCCCTTTCAGCGCCGGAAATCCTAAAATATGCTGATGCGCTTTTGCCGCATTGATGATACCGGCCATGGTACCACCGGTGCCCACGGCACAACAAATGAAATCAAAATCAGCATCTTCGGGTACTAAAATTTCCTCACATCCTTTTACGGCCAATGCATTAGTCCCGCCTTCTGGAAGCAAATAGAAAGAACCGAATTCCTGATACAAATAACTATGAAAATCGGGACTTTCCTTATGCGCATACTGGGCACGCGAAACAAACTTGAATACCATTCCATATGCTTTTGCCTTAACCAAAGTGGGGTTGTCTTGCCATTTTACAGCCAATTCTTCGCCTCTAATGACGCCCACGGTCCGTAGACCATGTTCATGCCCGGCACAAGCCGTTGCAATAATATGGTTAGAATACGCACCGCCAAAAGTAAGTAATGTGCTGTAACCTAAGTTCTCAGCTTCCTTAATATTGTATTTTAACTTATGGTATTTGTTTCCTGAAATAACAGGATGGTTACGGTCTTCCCTTTTAATAAAGAGCGACACCTTATGATCTTCCAAAAGTGGTAATACAATATGCTGATTGTTACTCTTCATGGGGTGCTAATTACCCCAAAGATACCCAATAAAACAAAATGATTTTCGCCCGTTAAGATACCCTAAGTTATATTCATTGTTGTACGCCTCGCGCTCAAAACTAATATTGAGATAAGCCTGCTTCGCATTCCGATACCAACAAAGTTTTAACAACCACTCTAGTATATAAAGAATATAGAAAGGGAAGATCAAAAGCTCTTGTTGTTGTTTTAAGTGAATTCGCTCGTGGTTTAGAAGTACCGAATCTTGCCTATACTTCATTTCTTTTATAATGATAAAAGGCCACAGCGAAAGACCTACATAATTTTTGAAGAAAAAATGTCTAAAAACAACTACCATACTTTTTTCATAAAATACAAATTACGTCGCAAAAAAAAAGTACCCACTCAACAGTGGTATCATACCTGACCCTTAAAAGGGTGGGCACTTGTTAAATTAATGGTTAAAAATAAGACTATTGTATCATATATAATCAATAAAAACTAACTTTAGTGTTAGCCAACCTTTTTAGAAATAGATAAAAAGGAGACTTGCGTAACGTAAATGAAGAAACGAATAGTAACCGATGGCGCTTTTTGCATTTAGATGAAAGAGATAATTCCCTTAGAACCCGGAGATTTTTATCTGTCCCCGGAGGGTTATAAAGTTTTTACAGCTCAATTTCTTTTAAAAAGGGGCTATTGTTGCGAAAGTAATTGTAGACATTGCCCTTACGGCTTTGATCCAAAGAAATAGCAACAACTTAAAACTCGCTATTTGGCATGATTTTTGAAATTATTTTTAAGAGTTTTTAACATAAAAATTACCGCTATGAAAAAATTAAAAATTTTAGCAGCACCCTTACTTCTGCTTTTTCTGTTGACTTCTTGTGGCTCGTCGGTTCGTGTTTTAGCCGATTATGATAAGGAGGCTAATTTCAACAATTTTAAAACCTATGCCTTTTTCAAAACAGGAATAGATAAAGCGCAAATATCCGATCTGGATAAAAAAAGAATTCTTAGTGCCATAGAATCTGAGATGGAGGCAAGGGGGTTTATAAAATCTAACGATCCGGATATTTTGGTGAGTATCTTTACCAAAGAGCGGGAACGAGTAGATGTTTACAACAATTATTGGGGTGGTGGTTTTTATGGCCCCGGATTTTTTGGTGGCGGCTTTTATGGCCGGGGTTTGTATGGCTTTGGATATAATCCATGGCTTTGGGGAGGTCCGTTTGGTTATGGAGGAAATGCCGTTAGCACCAGTACCGAAGGTTCCCTTTATATAGATCTTATTGACGCTAGAAGGAAAGAATTAGTGTGGCAAGGAAGAGGCGTTGGTACGCTCAATAATATAAAAAAGGTAGAAAAGAAAGAAGAGCGCATTAAAGAATTTGTTTCCGAAATTTTGCAGGCATATCCCCCTGTGGTTATTGCAGCCATAAACTAATGAAAACCGCCAAATGGCGGTTTTTTTTGTGAGAAGCATGCTATAAATTGTACACCATTCATTTTGTACCTTTATGTAGCTAATAAAGAGATTCTTATGTCCTATACGAGCAATCCGATCCTCGACAAGCTTCCAAAACACCTGAGGCAATACATAAAACCTCAAAACTATGAGACATACTCTGCTGTGGACCAAGCGGTATGGCGTTATGTAATGCGAAAAAATCGAAATTATTTAAGTCGGGTAGCACATGCCTCCTATGTAGAAGGATTGCAAAAAACCGGCATTGCCATAGAATATATTCCCAACATGTATGGCATGAACCGAATTTTAAAAGACATTGGTTGGGCAGCGGTTGCCGTAGATGGTTTTATTCCCCCGGCTGCATTTATGGAATTTCAGGCCTATAATGTACTCGTTATTGCCTCCGACATTCGACAATTAGAACACATAGAATACACGCCCGCACCGGATATTATTCATGAAGGTGCCGGACATGCCCCTATCATTGCCAATCCGGAATATGCAGAATATCTACGACGCTTCGGGGAAATTGGAAGCAAGGCCATTTCCAATGCAAAGGATTATGAAATATACGAAAGTGTAAGACGATTGTCTATCCTAAAGGAGTCTGCAGACGCTTCAGAAATGGACGTCATCCAAGCAGAAATACAAATTGAAGCGTTGCAACAAAATATGGGGAAACCAAGCGAAATGGCACTCCTTCGCAATTTGCATTGGTGGACGGTAGAATACGGCCTCATTGGAACGCCAGATCATCCTAAAATATACGGCGCAGGTTTATTGTCCTCTATAGGAGAAAGTGCCTGGTGCCTTACCGAGAAGGTACAAAAAATACCTTACAGCGTTAAAGCTGCCCACACCGCCTTTGACATTACCAAACCACAACCCCAACTGTTTGTTACACCAGATTTTGCGTTTTTGAGTGAAGTTTTAGAGGAATTTGCCCAAACCATGGCCTTGCGCACAGGTGGATTGGCAGGTCTAGAGAAGCTCATAGCCTCTAATGCTCTTGGTACGGTAGAGTTAAGTACAGGATTACAAATATCGGGGCATTTTACAGAGGTTATCACATATAACAACAATCCGGTATTCCTGAAAACCAATGGAAAAACGGCCTTATCTTACAGAGAAAAAGAACTGGTTGGGCATGGCACTAAAAACCATCCGAATGGATTTGGATCGCCCATAGGCAAGCTCAAGGGTATCAATTTAGCCATTGAAAATATGAGTCCACGCGATCTTAAAGCCTATACTATTTATGAAGGTGAAACCGTTACGTTGGAATTTGAGGGCGATGTCATTGTGAGTGGAAAAATCGTTACCGGCACACGAAACCTTAAAGGCAAAATCATACTGATTACCTTTGCCGACTGCATTGTTACACACCAAGGTGCCGTTCTTTTTAAATCCGATAACAACCTTTACGTTATGGCTGTAGGAGAAGCTATTGTGTCTTGTTTTAACGGCCCGGCAGATTTCAACAGTTTCGATTTAAGTACACATGAATTAACGTCGACCACCATAAAACAAAAAAAGTCCGCAGCAAGCAATGCCCTAGATCGTTTGTATTGTCAAATACGAGATTACAGAGAAGGCAGAAACACTACAATTTCTCGTAATAAGGTTTTTCAAGAACTTAAATTGAAGCACCCTACAGATTGGCTTTTGTCGGTAGAATTGTATGAATTGGCCAAAAAAAATGAGGATACCGTCTTTGCAGCAGAAATTAATGAGCATCTAAATACCGTGAAACAATGTCGTCCGGAAGTAGGACAATTAATAGATGACGGACTTGCGCTAGTTGATGGGAATTTCGTTAGTAAGGCGTAACTCTTCAGGACTGGTTATGGGTATTTCCCCATAAACCAAACGCCACCCCAATGAATTGGTTAGAATATAAAATTTGGATAACTCACTTATCAATCTATTTTCGGCATTGGTTTTAAGCGATGAAAACTCGATCTTTTTCAGGAGCGATGCCCGTACATTTTGGTTTATTTTGTTGTAGTCATCGGCCTTAAAAGGATTAAAGTAGTCTGCCGTAATATCGTAATATTCAAAATCCGGATTCAATTTTATTTCCGGTTCCGGAATGCTTAGAATTTTTAGGGTTTTGTTGGGCGCATCAATCTCAAATTTAATGTTACTGAGATCATAAGCCACCATAACCTCGGCATTTACCACCACCAAAGCATTTTTATCTGCCGTAAATAAAGAACCAAATACCTGTTGCGAATCTTTATAACTATACACTTCTGCAAAATGTCCTTCGGTTACAATAAGTTTGGACACATTTTCAATCTGCTGCTGTATCAGCATACTGTTTTCCTTTAAAATCGACTTTTCCCTTTTATCATCGCTACACGAGCGAATAACAAAAACGAAGGCCAAGGCAATCAACGCCCCATAAATAATTTTTTTCATCGTAACCAATATTTACAACCACCTAACAATAAAGCATTTAAATGTATTTGTTTTTTGTTCTTTAGTGAACCGGCAATTACATACCTGATCCTTGAAAATCCATAAACGGGTAATCCTCTTTTAAATTCGAGATTTTCTGTGCTATGCCCTTTTTAAAGGTCTGATAGGCCTCCGATTCTGCATGAAACGGTCTGTGATTCAAGCCTTTCTGAATACCATCTACCACTTCCATAATGGGATAACTAGGTTCCGAAATCCAACTTTTTTTAAACTTTTCCCAAATATATGCCACAGCAAGACGATTAGGATGCACCATATCTTCGGCATAAAATCGATAATCGCGAAGTTCATCCATCATGATTTCATAACTCTCGAAATAGGATACCACTTCGCTGAAATGCGCTTGTTGTACAATGTGGTGTAAGGCCGAAATTATATGTGCTTTACTCCGCTGATTCTCTACAAATCCATCCTTTAAATGGCGTACCGGCGAAACGGTACCTATAAAATGAACAGCCGGATTCATGTTTCGTATTGCTTCTATAATACGAGATATACTATTTTCAATTTCTTCAATATTCAGAAGTTCTTTCGTAAATTCGCTTTGTGGCACTTTATGGCAATTGGCTACCCATTGGTTAAATGCTTTATGCCGATACACCCAAGCCGTACCTATACTGATCACAATATGCGTTGCTGTTGCGCATTGTTGAAAAGTATGCTGCAATTGGGTGTTCAGGTTTTCAAGCAACCGCTCTTTATGCGTATCACTCATATCGGAATGCGCATCAAAACAGTGCCATTGTTCATTGCGAAAAAAAAGATCGTTTTCCGTGTACGGTTCCCTTTGAATGGCTCTTAATATCAACCGTTCTATAGCCTTGGGATGAAATAGTATTCCGAAAGGATTCTGAACAGATTGAAACTTATAGTACCGTAATTTAGCCCCAATATGCGTTGCAAAACAAGAACCAAGCACTAACAGCCTGCTCGTGTAATCGATCCGATTTTTGGACGGCATTAATGGCACCTGTGTTTGAAGTTTCATCTGTTTTTTCTTAAAAAGGGGGTATTACACCTAAAAAGAGAAATCTGCTATAGCGTGGCTTAACCTACATAATCCTTGGCCTTTGCCAACGCATTGGGGATACCCGCCGGATGCTTACCTCCCGCAGTGGCGAAAAAAGGTTGCCCCCCGCCGCCACCTTGAATATATGTCCCAAGCTCACGAACTACAGTAGCTGCATTGAAATTTTGTTGCGTTACCAATTCTTTAGAAATATAGCACGATAAAAGTGCCTTGTTGCCCTGATCGGATGCCAATATTAAAAATAAATTCTCACGGTTTTGACCCATTTCAAAAGAAAGATCCTTTATTCCTGCCGCATCTACATCTATTTGCTTCGCCAAAAACAGTATACCGTTTACTTCTTCTAGTTCATTACACAAATCTTCTTTTACCCTTTTCGCCTTTTCCTTTAACAATTCGGCAAGCTGCTTTTTTAATTCGGTATTCTCTTCCTGCAAGGCTACGACCGACTTTAGTGGATCCTGCGCATTATGAAGTACATCCTTAATTTCATAAAGGGTTCGGTTATTTTCAAAATAAAAATCCTTTACGGCGTCTGATGTTATGGCCTCTATTCTTCGTATTCCGGCTGCCACCGCACCTTCAGATTTAATTTTAAAATGCCAAATATCTGCCGTATTCTGTACATGGGTGCCCCCGCATAGTTCTATAGATTTCCCAAAGCGCACCGTACGTACCGTATCGCCGTATTTCTCTCCGAACAAGGCCATAGCACCTTCATTTAAGGCCTCTTGCATGAGAATATTCCTTTTTTCTTGCATGGGTAATTGTCCTTCGATACGGGCATTCACAAAGTTTTCTACAGCCCGCAATTCATCAACCGATAATTTAGCAAAATGTGAAAAATCGAATCGCAGGTATTTTGAATTTACGGCAGAACCCTTTTGCGCTACATGGACTCCCAAAATTTCTCGTAACCCCTGATGCAACAAGTGCGTAGCCGTATGATTGCATGCGGTGCGTTGGCGTTGCTTTTTATCAACAATAGCTCTTAGCACGCTGCCCTTAGTAATCTCGGGTAAATTCTTAGAAAAATGAATAATTTCGTTGTTTTCCCTCTTGGTGTCCTCTATATAAACGACATCGCCATTGGGAAACTCCAAATACCCCTTATCGCCAACTTGTCCTCCTCCCTCTGGATAAAAAGGTGTTGGATTTAGCACAAATTGATACTGTTCTCCTTCTTTGGAAGAGTTTATTTTTCTGTATTTTACCAATTGTACGTCGGCTTCGAGCGTATCATACCCCACAAAATCTTGCCCACTACTCGGTTGTACATTAACCCAATCTTCCTTAGAAATCTCAGATGCCGAGCGCGATCGTTCCTTTTGTTGCAATAACGCAGCGTGAAACCCTTTTTCATCTAAATCATATCCGCGCTCATGTAGAATGAGTGCGGTTAAATCTATAGGGAAACCAAAAGTATCATACAACTCAAACGCTTTTTTTCCATCCACTCGCTTTCCTTTGACAGTAGCTAAAACATTATCTAACAACACCAATCCATGCGCTAAGGTGCGCAAAAATGAATGTTCTTCTTCCTTAATGACATTTTCTATGAGTTGTCGTTCCTTTTGCAATTCCGGAAAAGCGGTACCCATAGTTTCTGTAAGCACTTTCACTAAACGATACATAAATGGTTCCTTGGTTCCTAAAAAAGTAAAACCATAACGAATAGCCCTTCGCAGAATTCGCCGTATAACGTAGCCTGCACCGGTATTGCTTGGCAATTGCCCATCTGCAATCGCAAAGGCAACCGCACGGATATGGTCTGCCACAACTCTAATGGCAATATCTTCCTTTTCGGCCTTTCCGTAGGTCGTATTTGTAATGGTTTCAATTTCTCGGATAATAGGCACGAAAATATCCGAATCGTAACTGGATTGCACCCCTTGCAAGACCATACACAACCTTTCGAAACCCATACCGGTATCTACATGTTTTGCAGGTAGATTTTCCAGTTGCCCGTCGGCCTTTCGGTTATACTGCATAAATACCAAATTCCATATCTCTACCACCTGAGGATGATCCTTATTTACCAAAGCTGCCCCGGGTATTTTTTCCCTTTCTGCATTTGGCCGGATATCTACATGGATTTCTGAACAGGGTCCGCAAGGTCCCTGATCTCCCATTTCCCAAAAATTATCCTTTTTGTTTCCAAATAAGATTCGGTCTTCCGGAACAATTTTTTTCCAAATAGCCAGTGCTTCAGTATCTTGTTTTAGGTTATCGGCGTCGGTACTACCCTCAAAAACGGTGATGTACAATCGATCTTTATCTATGTTAAAAACGGCTGTAAGTAGTTGCCAAGCCCATGTAATTGCCTCTTCTTTAAAATAATCACCAAAACTCCAATTGCCCAACATCTCAAACATGGTATGATGGTAGGTATCCTTTCCTACCTCTTCCAAATCATTGTGCTTACCACTTACACGAAGACATTTTTGGGTATCCACAATGCGCTTGCTTTTGGGTGTACCAATACCTAAAAAATATTCTTTAAATTGGTTCATCCCGGCATTGGTAAACATCAAGGTGGGGTCATCCTTAATCACCATAGGGGCAGAAGGCACAATAGTATGATTTTGCCTTTCAAAAAATTCTAAAAATTGGGTTCTTACTTCGCTGGATTTCATGTAAATTGGTAAGCTTTTTATAATTTTAACAGTTTAAGCAAAACAATTTTTATATTTGTGTGTTTTGAGAAAACGAAAGCACAAAAATAGGATAAAATCCATTTATGTCTAAGGTAAAATATTATTACGACCCGGATACCCTTTCTTATCGAAAGATAGAACCAAAAAAGTCGAGGAAGTACAGCTTTGCTGCTTTGTTTGTTTTGGGTTCTTTTCTTTCAGGATTTTTGGGGCTTGTGGTGCTACTCAACACCAATTTAGTGAACACACCAAGAGAACTTTCCTTACAGAGAGAGGTAAAAAACTATGAATTTCAATTTGAGCTTTTGAACAAGAAAATGGAGCAAATTGAACAAGTTCTTGACAATATTGAGCATAGAGACAACAGCATTTACCGTGTTTATTTTGAAGCTAATCCTATCCCTGAAGAACAACGTCGCGCCGGTTTTGGGGGCGTTAACCGGTACAAGACGCTTGAGGGATTTAACAATTCGGAAATGATTATGGCAACCACAAAGCGTATGGATGTCATTCAAAAACAAATGGTGATACAATCCAAATCCTTGGATGAGATTACCAAATTAGCCGAAGAAAAAGAAAAACTACTTGCGGCCATCCCGGCCATACAACCTATTAATAATGATGACCTTACGAGGATGGCTTCCGGATATGGATGGCGATCAGATCCATTTACAAAGGCTCGAAAAATGCATTGGGGAATGGATTTTACAGCACCTCAGGGCACTCCCATTTATGCTAGCGGAGACGGAAAAGTAATACGCGCCGACAATAACTCATCGGGTTATGGCAAACATATACGAATAGAACACGGCTATGGATACATAAGCCTTTACGGTCATTTAAGTCAGTACAATGTTCGTATAGGACAAAAAGTAGAACGAGGAGATATTATTGGCTTTGTCGGGAGCACCGGGCGTTCAGAAGCACCTCACTTGCATTATGAGGTTTGGAAAGAGGAAGAACGCATAAACCCCATAAACTTCTATTACGGAAGTTTAACGGCCGAAGAGTTTGAAAATATGTTGAAAATAGCCACTCAAGAAAACCAATCTTTGGATTAATGCATATTGATATTCCAGAAAAAAGATATTACGGCATTGGTGAGGTAGCTCGTGCTTTTGGTGTAAATACCTCTTTAATCCGATTTTGGGAAAAGGAATTCGACGTGCTAAAACCAAAGAAAAACGCCAAAGGCAATCGGAAATTTACCCCTCAAGACATTAAAAACTTACAGTTGATATTTCATTTGGTAAAAGAACGGGGCTTCACGCTTGAAGGCGCCAAAACCCACCTTAAAGAAGAAAAGCAAAAAACCTTATCGAACTTTGAAGTCATCCAAAAATTAGAACGAGTTAAAGCTGAACTCATCAAAATAAAAAACCAATTATAACACTAACTTTAATAACATCACTATGAAAAAATGGATCATCCCTGTACTGATAATTGCTGTAGTGGCTTTTGGACTCTATCAATGGGCGGTAGGTTTTAACAATACGGCCATAAAACTAAATGAAAACGTAAGTGAAAGTTGGGGAAATGTGCAAACGGCCTATCAAAGAAGAAATGATCTTATCGGCAATCTGGTAAAAACAGTACAAGGTGCGGCCGACTTTGAGCGCAATACCCTAAAAGATGTTATTGATGCACGAGCCAAAGCTACTTCTGTAAGCATAGACCCTACAAATATTACTCCCCAACAGTTGGCGCAATTTAATGAAGTGCAGGGAGGACTTAGCGGTGCCTTAAGCCGATTATTGGTTACTGTGGAGCGCTATCCGGATTTAAAAGCCAATCAAAATTTCTTAAAATTACAAGACGAACTTACAAGTACGGAAAATACGATACAGACGGCTCGAGTTCGCTTTAACGAAGCTATTAAGCCCTACAATACGCATGTAAAAACATTTCCAAACAGCGTTCTTGCCGGTTGGTTTGGATTTGATGATAAGCCCTATTTTGATTCGGAAGCCGGGGCAGAAAAACCGGTAGAAGTCGATTTTAACTTTAATTAAAATGTCAAAGGTCGAAGATTTTCTTACTGCCTCTGAGGAAAACGATATTGTAAAAGCCATATGCGAAGCGGAAAAAAAGACTTCAGGAGAAATTCGTGTGCATTTAGAATCGTTTACCGATAAACCTCCCTTAGCGCGTGCCAAAGAACTTTTTCATACCTTAAAAATGGATAATACAAAGGACGGCACAGGGGTTCTTTTTTATGTAGCCGTCACAAACAAATCGTACGCCATTGTGGGCGATCATGGCATACACAGCAAAGTACCCAAGGACTTTTGGGAATCAATTAAAGCACAAATGCACGTACATTTTAGTAAAGGAAAATTTAGTCTGGGGATCATAGAAGGGATACGCATGGCTGGCGAAAAATTACAAGCACATTTCCCATGGCAAAAGGGAGATGAAAATGAACTCACGAATGAACTCTCAAAAGGATAAAATGAGCGTATCACTGCGGTGTCTTTTTTATCTCATTTTCGGTATTGTTACAATTTCTACAACAACGGGGCAGTTTACCGTGCCCCCAAAACCTGCAACTCAAAGCAGTGTTTATGATGAAGCCGACCTACTCAACACGGCGCAAGAACAAGCCTTAAAACAAAAATTGTTGCGTTATGCTGACAGCACCTCTACCCAAATTGTAGTGTATATTGTACCCACGATAAAAGGAGAAAACATAGGGCTTTTAGCTGCCCGTTGGGCACATGAATGGGGCGTTGGACAGGCAGATAAGGACAATGGCGTTTTTATACTGCTCGCTTTTAAGGAGCGACATGTTTGGATTGCTCCGGGCTATGGGGTAGAACACAAATTAACGGCCGGCATTACCGGAGAACTTGTTCGCAACGTAATTATTCCCGAATTTAAGGTAGGCGATTATTATGCCGGTTTAGATAAAGGAACCAATGCCATTATCCAAATTCTTCAAGGCACCTATGCCGAAGATCGGTCTTTTGGGCCCAATGACACCTTCCCATTCGCATCCTTTTTACCTTTTATCATTTTTATTATTGTTATTATTATTCTCTCTAATCGCGGTCGTGGACAAGGCGGTGGAAACCGTGGCAGAAGATCGGGTCCAAGTCTTTTAGATATGATTATTCTCAGCAATATGGGTCGCTCTTCAGGCGGTGGTTTTGGAGGCGGTTCCCGTGGTGGTGGCTTTGGAGGTGGTGGTTTCGGGGGCGGCTTTGGAGGTGGCGGTTTTAGCGGAGGAGGTGCCGGAGGCAGTTGGTGATGAGAGTAAGTCGAAAGTTTCTGGTTTTCGGTTTCAAGATTTTTTTAAACTTTCAACCATCAACAGACAACCATCAACAGACAACGATCAACAGACAACGATCAACAGACAACCATCAACAGACAACGATCAACAGACAACCATCAACAGACAACGATCAACAGACAACCATCAACCAACAACTAATCGCTACTTCTTCCGCATAAAAATAGTGATGGGTACGCCAGAAAAATTAAACTCCTCTCTTAATTTATTTTCCAAAAAACGTTTATACGGATCCTTAACATATTGGGGAAGATTGCAGAAAAAAGCAAATTGAGGGTATTCTGTAGGCAATTGGGTGCAGAATTTAATCTTTACATACTTTCCCTTATACGCAGGTGGCGGATTGTTTTCAATGATAGGGAGCATGAGATCATTTAATTTACGGGTAACAATTTTCTGCGCACGATTTTGGTAGACCTGAACCGCTGTTTCTATAGCCTTAAAAATACGCTGCTTTGTTAGTGCCGACATAAAAATTATGGGAACATCGGTAAAAGGTGCTGTCGCTTCTTTTATCTTTTGTGTGTAGTGCTTTGTGGTATTGGTTTCCTTGTTTTCTACCAAATCCCACTTGTTTACTAAAATAACGATTCCTTTATTGTTGCGCTGCGCCAACCAGAAAATATTTTCTACCTGCCCGTCGAACCCTCGCGTTGCATCTAACACTATTAAGCACACATCGCAGTGTTCTATAGCACGTACAGACCGCATTACTGAATAGAATTCCAGATCTTCTTTCACTTTAGCCTTTCTGCGGATACCGGCCGTATCAACCAAATTGAACTCGAACCCAAACCGACTGTATTTGGTATCTATGCTATCTCTGGTGGTGCCGGCAATGTCGGTTACAATATACCGCTCTTCATCGATGAGGGCATTGATAAATGATGATTTACCGGCATTAGGTCTTCCTACCACCGCAAAACGAGGTAAATCTTCAACAACCGTTTCCTTTTCGGGCAATACCGCTACAAGCGCATCCAGCAATTCGCCGGTGCCACTACCGTTCATGCTAGACAGGGTAAAATATTCTCCTAAGCCCAAGGCATAAAACTCTACGGCATCTTTCTCTCTTTGGGAATTATCGACTTTATTTATGGTTAAAAAAACAGGCTTTTTTACTTTTCTCAATAGTCTAGCTACATCTTCATCCATTCCGGTAATACCGGTTTCCACATCAACCATAAAAATGATGGCATCGGCTTCATCAATAGCCAGTTCTACTTGCTTATCAATTTCCTTTTCAAAAACATCATCACTGCCTAAGACATATCCACCGGTATCAATCACCGAAAATTCGGTACCATTCCAATCACTTTTTCCGTAATGACGATCTCTTGTAACACCACTAACTGCATCTACAATGGCTTCTCTGCGTTGAATAAGTCGATTAAATAACGTAGATTTCCCCACATTTGGCCTGCCTACAATAGCTACAATTGCACTCATATATTTTAATTTTCTGCAAAAGTACCATTAAAATCTGAAGTAAGTCCATCCTCGCAGGAATACCAAAATACCGGTAGCTACAAAAGTGAAAAAAAGTGATTTTTTAGGATATAGGAAGGAGTATCTGCACAAATCTGCAGTTCACGAATGCTACTTATCATTAACAACTTTTGCCAAATAACTTTTCTTGTCGCCGGTAAGATAAGGTTCGCCGGCACTTCTTTGCCGTATTACTTTCACAGGGACGCCGTAGGCAACTACGTAAGGCTGTATGTCTGTAACCACCAAGGAACCGGCACCAATTACGGTTTGTTCGCCAACGGTAATGTTTTCTATGATGTTTGCGCCAAGACAGATTGCCGAAAATTTACCCAACACAAAATTCCCTCCGGTGCAAACCCTTGGCGCTAGACTAGAAAAATTG
The DNA here is from genome assembly GCF_034651555.1 of Aurantibrevibacter litoralis. Classification (NCBI taxonomy): domain Bacteria; kingdom Pseudomonadati; phylum Bacteroidota; class Flavobacteriia; order Flavobacteriales; family Flavobacteriaceae; genus Aurantibrevibacter; species Aurantibrevibacter litoralis. The sequence continues at coordinate 20,769 of NZ_JAYEEQ010000006.1, forward strand.
TTCATTCTACTGTCATGACCAAGAGAGGCATTGGTATTAATAATACAAAAATCGCCCACCCAAGAGTTGCAATTTACTATTACGCCCGGCATTATAACCGAGCCCCGACCAATATGCGCCCCTTTTCCGATGGTGGCACTAGGATGCACCACGGTAATATATTGAAAATTAGGAGCCAATTTAGCAATCTTAGCCACCAATTCCTGACGAATCCAATTATTGCCTATAGCAATTATGCCTCCATATACATTGTGCTTTTCAATGAGGTAAGGAATCTCGTACTCGCTACCCAGAATATCCAAACCATTATGTTTTTTACCCTTTTTTTTATAGGAATCGATGTATCCTATAACCTTGAATAGGCCTTCTTTCTCAATACAATCGAGAACAACACTCCCATGGCCGGAGGCACCAATTATTACGATATTCTTCATTCGTCGATTATTTTTGCCGTTCATCGATGATTTAAAGATATAAATAGTTCTGTCAGAATTCCAAGAAATGGAGGTGTTTTCGACGTAATAGAAGGCGATTTTAATTATTAAATTGATTTACAACCATTTAAAAAATTACGTCCGAGCATCAACTATACAAATTGAAGCATACTTTGCGTGTACAAAAAAACCTACGGCCACAAGACGACCGCAACTTGGAATGAAGTCTGACAACTGAAATTTAAGGAAGCCTAAAGTTATTCTCAAAACCATTTCTATAGTTCGGTATAAAATAGTATCTTTTGATGTTTCTAACGAGGTACACCAATGACACCAAAAATTAATGATTTGGCTTTACGGCCTCGGTTTCAAAGAGAAATTAAAAAACCCAAAGCTTTCCTTTTAGATGTATTCGAAAAAAGTCAACAATCGCCCTTTATTGTTTCTAGGGTAGATGATCATGTGTTTTTACGATTTAATAAAAAGAACAGTCATTTTTGGTCGCCCCAATTGCATCTAGAAATTGTAGAAAAAAACGAAGAAAGTTGTACTATTCACGGTCTTTTTGGTCCAAATCCTACCTTATGGACATTTTTTATGTTCGTGCATTTTGGGGTGGCCACCTTATTTATTGCCCTGGGTGTTTGGCTGTATTCTAATCTTGCGTTGCAAAAGCCTTACGGACTGCAACTTACCGCAATGGTTATGCTAATCGTAATTTGGTTTGCCCTTTATTTTTTTGGAAGAGTTGGGCGACATAAAGGAAAGCCTCAAATGAACGCATTGAATGCGTTTATGAAATCCGTTCTAGAGCCCTAAATTTAGCGCCGATTGTACCCAAAACGTTTTAATTGGTTTGCATCGCTACGCCAATTTTTATTGACTTTTACATACATTTCCATGTGAACTTGCTTGTCGAAGAATTTTTCTAAATCCTTTCGTGCCGCTACGCCTACCCTTTTTAAGGCCTCACCCTTATGTCCAATAATAATCCCCTTTTGGGAATCTCGCTCTACCATGATCATCGAACGCATTCGTATAATGGCATCATCCTCAAAAAATTCTTCGGTCTCTATCTCTACCGAATAGGGAATTTCCTTTTTGTAATAGTGTAGAATTTTTTCCCGAATAATTTCATTCACAAAAAAACGTTCCGGCCTATCTGTTAATTGATCTTTTGGATAAAACGGAGGCGACAGGGGTAAGAGCTCTAAAATACGATGAAAAACCTCTTTTACATTAAAATTTTGCAGGGCAGATATGGGATGTATTTCAGCCTTTGGCAATTGTTCTTGCCAATACTGCACTTGAGTTTCCAATACAGATTGCTCCGAAATATCAATTTTATTCAACAAAACCAATACCGGAATTTCGCTGCGCTGTATTTTTTCGAAGAAGCGTTCATCTTTCAATGAAGTTTCACCAATCTCGACCATATAGAGCAATATATCGGCGTCTTCAAAGGCCGATTTTACAAAATCCATCATAGAAGATTGCAGCTCATAGGCGGGCTTTATGATTCCCGGAGTATCTGATAAAATCATCTGAAAATCGTCACCGTTAACAATGCCTAAAATACGATGTCTTGTGGTTTGTGCTTTGGAAGTAATAATAGAGAGTTTCTCGCCCACAAACGCATTCATCAAGGTAGATTTTCCTACATTGGGATTCCCTATAATATTTACAAATCCCGCTTTATGTTCCATTTCTTAGTTTTGAAAAATACAGTTTCATTTCCATATTTACCCTTGGTGCCAAGTAAACAACCGCGATCATGTTGGGGATGCACATAAGTGCATACGCCAAATCTATTAAATTGATGACCAAATCTACCGAAGCTACTGCGGCAAAGGTAATGGTTGCTACGTAATATATATTGAATAATTTCCCAATTTTGATATTCGTTAAATAGGTCAGACATTTTGTGCCGTAATACGAATAGGTAAAGAGCGTAGATAAAGCAAACGCCGAAACGATGATCATTAATAAAATATGGCCATAACCGTAAAGCGATTTTTCAAAAGCATAGAGTGTCATTGCAATACCATTTCCATCAGCTTCCAAATACGCCCCACTCAGAATTATTATTACTGCGGTCATGGTACACACAATTATAGTGTCTATAAACGGTCCCAACATGGCCACTAGACCCTCTTGTATAGGTTCGTTTGTTTTGGATTGCCCATGATACATAGGCGCACTACCCAGACCCGATTCATTAGAAAATACGGCGCGGCGTACGCCTAAAATAACCAAACCCCAAAACCCTCCTTTTAGGGCCGTATTAAAATCAAAAGCCTCTGTCACAATAAGCTTTAATGATGGGATAATATTTGCTGCATCGGCCACCATAATGACCACGACCGCCCCAAAATATAACAGTACCATAAAAGGAACAATGGCCGTTGCCACTTTAGCTATTTTTTTTAGTCCTCCAAAAATTACAAACGAAGTGAGTATAGATAGTAAGATTCCAATGATCAGTTTCCAATTAAACGCTCCTAAGGCCATTATTGAAGTGTCGGGCTCTACTACACTCATAAAGGTTTGTGTAAATTGATTTACCGTAAACACCCCAAGAAAACCCACAAGCCCTGCCACACAAAAAAAAACGGCCAAGGGCCTCGCTTTTTTACCCATTCCTTGAGTAATGTAATACATTGGCCCTCCCTGTAAATTGCCTTGTACGTCTCTTTCGCGAAACATAATCGACAAACTACAGGAATAAAACTTAATACACATGCCAATGAGTGCTGTTATCCATATCCAAAAAACTACCCCAGGACCGCCATAATAGATGGCTATCGCTACTCCCGATATATTGCCGAGACCCACTGTGGCCGCTACTGCCGAGGAGAGTGCTTGCAAATGACTTACATCGCCCGGATCATCGGGGTTGTCATATTTGCCAGCCGTAATAGCGATGGCGTGTTTAAAATATCTATACGGCAATAAACGGGAATAAAAGACAAGATATATGCCCCCTCCGATTACAAAAAAAAGCATTATCCATTCCGAAAAAGGAATAATGGCCTTAAGAAAATTATTGATAGCTTCCATACGTTTATAAAGCCCTAAAGTAGTTAATTTAATTTTTATCGTTGGGGTTCAAAAAATAATATCGGCATTCATTTGGATTAGACTAAAAAACGATTGTATCTTTGTAGCCCAACACGGAGGTAACAACAAAATCCTTCGACTTCGCTCAGGACAGGGTACCTACTCGACTGAACGGAAAAATGAAAATAGCCTGCCTTTAACGGCATTTGAACATATATCGCGGGATAGAGCAGTAGGTAGCTCGTCGGGCTCATAACCCGAAGGTCACTGGTTCGAGTCCAGTTCCCGCTACAAGGAAAAGAGAACTAATTTTACGGTTCTCTTTTCTTGTTTAAAGTAGTTTGTGGTGTTTGACGATTACTACG